>JADYYF010000129.1 GCA_020853795.1 Candidatus Zixiibacteriota bacterium | reverse complement strand
CTCGAACACAATTCCGTGCTGCGGCCGCTTCATCACCTCTACGAGGAGCAGGCGGTCGAAGTCGACTATGTGCCGTTCGACGCAAAGGGATTCGTCGATCCAGACGACATCATCCGCAAATTCCGCATCAACACCAAGGTCGTTGCGGTCAATCATGGCTCCAACGTCATCGGCACGGTGCAACCGATCCGCGAGATTGGACGCGCCTGCCGCGAGCGCGGCATCCTGCTGGTGGTGGATGCTTCCCAAACGGCGGGGAAACTGCCGATCGACGTGCAGGCCGATTACATCGACGTTGTGGCCTTTACCGGACACAAGTCACTGATGGGGCCGATGGGCATCGGGGGATTGTATGTCTGCGAGCACGTCGAAATTCGCCACACGCGCGCCGGCGGCACCGGTGTGCGTTCGGCGGTGCGGCGCCATCTCGACGAATATCCGTACCGGCTCGAATACGGCACGCCAAATCTGCCGGGCATCGCCGGTCTCAACGCCGGTCTCAAGTGGCTGCAGGCGCGGGGCATGGACAACGTGCATCGGGAAGAAACGCGGCTGCTGAAGATCCTGCGCGATGGTCTGCGCAATGTCGACGGCGTTGTGATGTACTGCCAGGATGATCTGGCCAATCACATCGGCGTACTGGCGTTCAATATCGAAAATCTCGAAGCGGGCGACACCGGAACGATCCTCGATGTCGACTACAATATCGCTTGTCGCACCGGGCTGCACTGCGCGCCGCGTGTGCACGAGCAGTTGGGTACCGACAAGATTCATGGCACGGTGCGGTTCGGGCTCGGACCGTTTACGACCGAAGCGGAAATTCATCATGCGGTGAATGCGGTCGGCGAGATCGTTGCAAGCCGCAAAGCGGCGCGGGTTACCGGCAGCTAAGACGCCGGCGTGCCGACGATCGCATCCGCCACCATCTCACACACCGTCTTCACTTCCACCCCCAGTTTGTAATCTCGATTCAACTCCGATAGTTGATCGATGCAGTTGTGGCAGGGCGCAACGACGATCTTGGCGCCGGTGGCGGCGATCTGGTCGGCCTTGACCTTGCCGGCGGCGAGCCGGCGTTTGGCGTAGCGGGTCATCGAGAGCTGTCCGCCGCCGCCGCCACAGCAGTAGTTCTGCAGGCGGTTGGGAATCATTTCGACGAAGTCGCTGACGCCGGCCTTGAGAATGGCACGCGACTGCTCGACGATACCACCGTTGCGAACGAGATTACAGGGGTCGTGCAGCGTGACGCGCTTGCTGTTGAGTCTGGGATCAAGGCGGATCCGGCCCTGACGGATATAGTCTTCAACGACCTCCAGAACGCTCTTGATCTCGATATCGGGCGTTTGTCCCAGCCATTCGGGCGCATCCCAGCGCGTAGCCTTGAAGCCGTGGCCGCATTCGCCGAGCACGAGAGTGCGCACGCCCAGCTTGCGCGCGGTCTCGATCAGACGACTGGAAAGCATCCCGCCGATCGTATCGTCGCCGCTGAACAGCGCGTAATTGGTGACGTCGTAATACTCCTTTGAGAAGGTCCAGTTCTCGCCGGCGGTATGAAAGATCTTGGCAGCGGCCAGCAGCGAGAGCGGGAAGAACTTGACCTCGCGCGGATTAACGGCGTAGAGGATAGTGGCGCCGGCGCGGTCGAGCGGCAGGCAGGCCTGTGGATCGCCGACCTCCTGCTGCAGTTCTCCGTTCAGCCAATCGATCGTCTCGAACCACTCCTCGCGAGAGATTGCCATGTTGTTGCCGGTGTTGACGGCGGCATCGACGGTGGACTGCAGTTCCGGCGGCACCAGGCGGCTGGCCGCGAGCACGCTGCGACCGATGCGAATCATCTGTGCGATGTTGATTCCGACGGAGCAATTCAGACCGCAGCGATTGCAGAGTGTGCAACGACCGAAAAGGCAGTCGATCCATTCGTCGACAGTGTTGCGATCAAGCTCGCGGGCGCCGGAGATCTTCCGCGATTTTGACTGATGGCATGCAAATACATCCGTCACCAATTTCAGGCGGTAGGCCGGCACCGATTCCTTGGACGGATCGATAAGGAAGTAGTGGCACGAATCGGAGCAGAGTCCGCAGTGGACGCAGGCGCGCGCATACACCTCGGCCGCGTAGCTCCATTTGCTGACCAGCGTGGCGCGCGCCTGATCGAGAGCTGTCTCGTCGAGTTGCGCGAGCCGTTGCTGGAAGGCGTCAATCGGGCAGGCGTTGTTCTCAGTCATGGTGCACCTGTTGCGCCGGCGGCAAGGCTCCGCGGTAACCGTAGAATTCTGCGAAGAGCAGGCGGCTGCAGAAGAAGAACCAGCAATGGCGAATCTTGCCGAAAGGGATATAGGCGAACAGCACGATCGCCGTCACGAAGAAGACCGTCGACACGCCGGCGATGAGGTTGACCGCCGCATTGATCATAAAGAGGTTCACCAGGAGATTGGCGACGAAATCATCGGGGACGCTGATGGCGCGCAGATAGCCGACAACCATGCGCTTGACAAATAATCCGAGACCGCAGGCGAGACCGGCGAACAGCGTTGCCAGCAGGACCGACTTCAACAACGACGGCAATGTCCATACAAAGATTGCGGCCAGAAGCGTCACCACCGCCGCCACGACGGCAAGGTGGAAGATGATTCCGACGATGAAGGTCGGCAGATGTTTGGAAGCGCTCTCCTTGCTCCAGGGCATCATGCCGGCGGTGAAGGTGTAGATCAGCGCCTGCCGCGGCGTGCCCTGAATCTTGGCGTAGACCGGCTTGACCCCCCAGCGCCGTGCTCGGAAATAGTGAATCGTCAAGACGAGTAGTGCGAATGCCGCGCTGAGGACGACAAGTAGACGGGGCAAGTCCATAGAGAGGCTAAGTGTCCGCGGTTAAACGCAGCCGTCCGGTTTGGGCAGGCCGGCAAGCTTGCAAGCGCCTTTCGCCGGGCCGGACGGAAAGAGCTCGTAGATGCGTTTCAAGGGCAGGCCGGTGTTCTTGCAGATTGCGCGCACCATCGGCGCGAGGTTAGTCTGGAGGTAATGATCGCGGATGAAGTTGATGACAGCCCAGTGCTCCGGCGTCAGAGTGTCCAGGCCCTCCTGCGCTTTGGCGAGCGCAGCGGCCACGGTCTCATTCCATTCGGCCGGACTGGTCAGGAAGCCTTCTTCGTTGAGTTGCAGTGTACGGCCGTTGGCATGAATCTCTGTCATTCGATCCTCCTCCAAACGTTGAAGCCCAATACCCCACTAATATAGCCAAAGTTGAGAAGTTAAAAAGTCAAAATCGTGGCGAAGAGGCGGGAATAGCGGTGCGCCCAATCCTCTGATGGCCACTTCAGGTTAGTGGCATTCATTGGTGCCGGCGCAGGTTCCGTTCGGGGCGGCTATTCGCGCATGAGTTGCTGGAATGAGGGATCGTGCCGCAGGGCTGCGAAATCCACCGCACCAAGCAAGAGCGCTTTCGAGACGTACGACGGGACGGAGAGCAGGAAGCGCAATTCCGCCGCGGCCGACTCGATTTCTCCGAGCATCAGGTAGATCAGGGCCAGCGTTTCGCGGTAGACGACGGCGAAGACCTGGTCCTTGTCGTAAGGGAAGAGCGCGGTCGCTTTCTGACCGGAGGCAATCGCGATATCGCGGCGACCCAGACCGGCGCAGGCAATACCGTAGTTGGCCAGATAGCGGGCATCGTCGGGATTCGTTTTGAGTTTGGTTTCGAGGAGCACGCGCGCCGACTCGAAGTACGAGCGGGCTTCGTGCGGGCGGCCGGCACGAAACGCCAGCCGGCCTTTGTCGATAAAGTGCAGTTCCAATTCGGTGTCGTCGACCGCCAGCGCCTCCATCGCCCGCTCGAGATCGTTGTCGCAGAACGCGACGAAGAGATCCAGCAGCGACCATTCGATCACCATTTCCGGCGGATTGATTTTGCCTTGCGCTTCGCGGAAGACTGTCGCGGCCTTGTCCGCGTCGCCGTCCCGCAGATAGAGCGAGTGCGCTTTGCGGGCGTAGACGTCAACCCAGTCGGGCGCCAGCCAGATGGCGCGGTCGAATTGCGCGATCGCGGTATCGTACTGCCGCATCAACATCAACGTGTTGCCGAATTCGGCGGCCAGCAGCGCCGAGCGCGGATCGAGTTCGGCGGCCTTGCGGATGTTGCGCAGCGCCTCATTCCAAAGACCGAGGCGGCGCTGAATGAATCCAATCGCGCCCAGCAGACTCGAATCGTTGGGGCGGCCCTTTCCGGCAAGCGCGAATTCCTCGAGCGCCTGCACGTAGTCCTTGCGGCCGTAATAGTGGTAGTAGCCGAGGGCAAGATGCGTTTCCGGCAATTGCGGCGCAGCGCGAACGGCTTCGTCGACGGCGGCCTTGGCCCGCGCAATGCGGGCCGGTGTGCGATCATGGAAGAACCAGTACATCGTGGAATGCGCCAGCGCGAGTCGGACGTGCGCGAGGGCAAAATTCGGGTCGAGCGCAACGGCCTGTTCGTACAGCGTGATGGCGCGCGTGATGTCTTCGGACCTGGTGCTGCGCGGGAAAAATTCGGCGCCCCGCAAATAGAAATCATAAGCTTCGAGATTCTGCGTCGGCGTCTTGGCCAGACCTTCCAGCTCCGGGGTTGCCAGCGCGACGCCAAGGGCCTGCGTGACTTCGGCGGCCAGCTCCGATTGCACGGCGAAAATCTGATCGAGCACCCGGTCGTAGGACTCCGCCCAGAGGTACGATTCATCTTTGGCATCGACCAGCTTGCAGCTCAGGCGGAAGCGCGACGGGGATTGCGAATTGTCCCAGCGAATCGTGGCGGTCAGCAAGTACTCGACGCCCAGCTCGGCGGCGATGGCCGCTACGCTCTTCTCCTTGGCGGAAAAGTGGCGGGCGGAATTGTTGGAGATGACTTTCAGCGAGCGGATTTTGGCGAGGCTGGTGGTGACTTCATCGGTGATGCCGTCGGCAAAATAATCGTGTTCGGTGGTGCCGAGATTCTCGAAGGGCAGCACGGCGATCGCGCGCTTGGCGCCCAGGGCCGTGCGCGTGACGCTGCTGGTATCGATGCCGGATATCCGCGACGGTGCACCCGGTGTCGCTGCCGCCACGGCTGCGGGCGGGGCAGTTGTCGCTCCGAGCAGGTTGACGTCTGCGATGAGCGCCTCGATACTATTGTAGCGCAATTCGCGCTCCTTGTGCAGGCAGCGATCGAGGATCGCCTGCCATTGTGGCGGCAGACCGGGGCGCAACTCGTTCAGAGCGGGCGCCGGTTGCTGCAGGATTGCCAACAAAGTGGCGACCTCGGTGTCGCGTTTAAACGGCGATTTGCCGGTGAGCATCTCGAAGATCAGCACGCCGAGCGAGAAAATGTCGGAGCGATTATCAACTTCGTAGCCCTGCGCCTGCTCGGGTGACATGTAGGTAATCGTGCCGAGACGAACACCGGTGGAGGTCAGTCCGGAGACGGTCTGGTAGCGCGCCAATCCGAAGTCGAGAATCTTGACCCTACCCTTGGCCGTTACAAGGATGTTGGCCGGCTTGATGTCGCGATGGATGATATCGCGTTCGTGAGCGGCCGCGAGACCGGCGCAAATCTGCTGGACCAGATCGAGAACCTGCGGTAATTCGAGCGGCGCATGCTTGATCAGATCGCGCAGCGAAGTGCCTTCGACATACTCCATGGCAATGAAGTAGCGGTTCTCGTGCTCGTCGATTTCAAAGATGGTGATCACGTTGGGATGATTGAGGGCGGCGGCCGTCTGCGCTTCGCGGACAAAGCGGGTGCGCGTGTCCAGGTCATCAGCGAGGCCGGGAGGAAGAAGTTTGATCGCAACGTTCCGCTGTAACTTGGGATCGAACGCCAGATAGACTTCGCCCATGCCGCCCGCGCCAAGCTTGTCGATGACGCGATAACGCGCAATGGCCGTCACCGCCGGTTTGGCGATGCGGGTCGGATCGAGATTTTCGAACGCGTCGGCAGGACTCACGCACATTTCCTTGTTGGCACTTCGGTCTATTGGTGGATGGCGACCACCCGGTGTCGAGAGATTATACAACCAACGCGGCTGCGCAAGCAGAATGATGGCAAGAAACGCCGCGCGCCGCCGACCCGGTGGTCGGCGGCGAGACGTGAAGTTGGGACGGCGCGCGACTAATACAGGAAGATGTAGCGCGTGAGGAAGACGACATCGGAAATGGTGATCATGCCGTTGCCGTCGGGATCGCCACCACAAGCGGTGACCGGCGGCCGTCCGCCGGCGAAGATGTAATTGACCAAATAGACGGCGTCGGAGATCGTCACACTGGAGTTGCCGTCAGCATCGCCCGCCAAACAGGGCGCGACCAGATTCTGCCAGAAACCCTGATGGACGCGGTAGAGTGTCGATTGCACATCGCCGACGGCCGTCTGCGCGGCCGTGCCCCGCAGGCGGTAGTTGTTCGACGTGCTATTGGTGCCGCCGGCGGCGACGACGTACCAGAGAATCGTGTAATCATCGGCCGCAGCGCGTGTATTTCCGGACTGCGGCGACTTGCCCGCCGCGGCAGCCGGCGGTGCCGCCGCCTGCGGTGCCGCGGGTTCCGGCGCACTGGCGGTGGCGGAAAGCGCAGCCGCTGTAAGCAGGACGACGACCGCTATGAGAGAACCGAGTTTATTCATGATATGACCTCGCTTCGTTCCGCCGTCACTGTTTGGCGCCGTTTTGAGGATTCATTTCCAGCAGGCGGCGCAGCTCGGCCACCTCGGCGCGTAGCTGTTCGATCTCGCTTGGTGCAGACACGGTGACTGGACGAGCAGCAATCGTTGCGGACTGCGGGTCGGCAGCGGTCTGGAGCATCGTCGATCCGGACACTGAGCCGTAGGCCGTGGGCACGAAAATCAGCGAGAGGGTCTTGTTGTAAGCCTTGAAGCTGGAACTCCCCTCGATGCGGCGGCCGAGCAGATAAAAGGTGGAGGTCCCTGCCGTCACCGGGAAGACCTTCTGCGCAGAAATGACGTTGCGATAGGTGGCCGAGGCCTGGATGCCTGCGATCGTCCACTCTTTCTCCTGGTCGCTATCCAACATGTCGGACTGATTCGAGACGCCGAATTCAGCGGTGGAATTGCCGCCGCCGCTATGGGCGACGTCGGCCTGGCACGAACCGATCACGAGGACAAAGCCGTCGGTCGGACAGGTGATCGATTGCTGCGCCAGGATTGTCTTGGTATTGCCGATCGTGGTGAACGTTGCCGCATCCTCGAATTGCGCGGCGCCGGAGTTGAAGGCGGCGGTGCATTGGCGTGTCGAATCACCGGCGAATTCCACGCAGGGCGTGAAGACCTCCTGCGCACTGGCCCAAAAACGCGTGACCTGGGATTCATCCACCAGCTCGTAGCGAAGTTGTGTGGTTGAGTCATTGTCCTTGGCGGTCGGAGGCTGCAACGTCACCGGTCCGGAGATAACACCGCCGCGCGCACCGTCGAGCGTTTCAACGCGGGTGGAGTAGCCGACCGAGACCAGCCGTGTCCGCGGAAAGCCTTCCACGTCGCCATCGATCTGGATACCGAGAAAGCTGTTGGAGGAAGCGAAGACGGTATCGTTGATTTTGAAAATGTCACCGAGGATCACATTGAACAAGCCGTCAACCACCCGGACAGTTTGCTGCTCCTGCCACTTGAGATCCGCCGGATCGGTGGAGGTCGGGTGACTCCAGATGCGGAAAGTGATCAGGATACCGTCCGTGTTGAGCGGCTGGCCGTTGGCATCGGTGAGCAGTCCCTGGTAATTCAAGCGCGAGGGGGTAACCCCGGCCTGCGCAGCGGCCCCGAGGGCCAGCAGGAGGAGAATTCCCGCGAGCGATTGTTTGACGAAGTGGCGCATAGTGACGAGACTCCTGGATAGGGTTGCTGGACTACGGATCAGACGACTGCCGTCGACAGCGGGCGTAGCGAGCTACACAGAGTGCAAGAGGCGCTGCCGAATCTAACGAGACGTCTTGCTGGTTTTGAAGATTTCCCTGTTATAATGCACAACGGGCCGGAAGAAACCAAATAAAAATAACAATTATAGAACTATAAAGTCGATATTTATCAGCAACATGATCTCGCGCCATCGCTCGACCGCGCACCTCTTCCTGGCAGAATGCTTGCAGAGGTGTCGCCGCGTTTGAGACTGACCAGGCACAATCTTAATGAAATAAGTTATGAAATACGCGTAACCTACTGCTAAACAATGACTAACAGATATCGAAAATCGTGCGGTCTAATGGTTGCAGGCAGGGATCCTGAGCTTGCGCCCCGGTGATCAGCGCTTGGCGTAATAGTGGCCGTAGTACCGGTAGTCGTAGTGGTAGGGGAGTGCGCCGTGGACATTGTTAAGGATCAGGCCGATGACGTTGGCGTCCGCCTTGACGATGATATCACAGGCGCGCTGGACAACTTCCTTTTGGGTCTTGCCGGCGCGAATGACGACAACGACGCCGTCGACGGCGGAGGCGACAATCACCGGATCGGAAACTGGAATCACGGGCGCGCAGTCAACGATGACGCTCTCGAAACTGAACTCGGCACGCTCGATGATCTTCTTGACGACCTCTTCGCGCATGCGGTCGGTGGGATCGCCTTCGACGTTGCCAGCCGGGAGAATCCACAGATGCTCGAGCGGCGTCGATTTGAGGGTGGCTTCAAATTCGACCTTTTCCGCCATGAGGTCGGCAAAGCCGATCGAATTTTCGAGACCGAACATGCGATGAATAATCGGCCGGCGCAGGTCGGAGTCGATGAGCAAAGTCTTGCGTTTCTTGTGCTGGGCGGAGGTAATCGCCAGCATCGACGCGATGGTCGATTTGCCTTCGCCGCTGACGGCGGAGGTCACCAGGATCGAGTGCGGCGCCGACCCCTTGATCGGGCGCGTGACGTTGTGCAAGAGCCGGCGCAATTCCGTGCCGACAACCGAGTCGAATTTGTAGTGATCCAGGATTGACTGTCGTTTGTCTTTCGCCATCGCGTCTGCGCGTCCCTCAACAAGTTATGATTTCCGCGGCGCGGCGCTGCCGGAAGTGGTAGCGGCGGCCGCCCAGTGACCGATAAGATAATACGTGCATGTTGATCGGCAAGACAATATAGTTCGTTGAGTTCCTGACGGAAATCGAGGCGGCTGTTGTCATCGTTGCCGCGGCGGAAAGATTGGCAGCACCGACAGCATCGAGGACGAAGATGAGAGGCGCATTTCGCGAAGATCTGAACAAGTTTTACCGGATTCAATTCGGGACTGAACGAGTCGCTGTGTGGCGACGACTGCGGTTTTGGATCCGCAGTTTCGGGCTGCATTGCGTGGCCGTCTATCGTTTCGGGAAGATGACGGAGCGCGTGCGGCGGCGAAATGTGGTGCTGGGGCTGCCGCTGGTGCTGGTTCACTTCGTATTGAACTACGGCATGCAATTTTTCCATCACGTCAACATTGATGATGCCGACGTCGGGCCGGGGTTCTATATCGGGCACGTCGGCACGATCTACATCGGACCGGTCAAGATCGGCGCGAACTTCTCGGTGACGCACAATGTGACGATCGGCGTCGGTCATTCCGAAGGCAAGACGGGTACGCCGACCATCGGCGACAACGTCTGGGTCGGCACGGGCTCGGTGATCTCCGGGTTGATTACCCTGGGTAACCAGGTGACGATCTCGAACGGGACGATGCTGACGCGCAGCGTGCCGGACCGGTGTCTGGTGGCGGGCAATCCGGGGCGAGTGATCATGAACGATTTCGACAACAGCCAATTGTTTGCGCTGCCGAAGTTCGACAAGCCGGCGGAACCCGAGACCCCAAATGTGGGGGCGGATGTCAGCGATGACCGCGCCAGATCACGAGACTAAGCCAGACGTGGAACAAGAAAAGGGTGAATCAACGAGGCGGGAAACGCCCCGTTCGAGTTTTCAATTGGTTACCGCCTATCGGCTGGCAATTCTGGGATTGGCGCTGTTGTCGATCATCATGGGCCTGGTACTGGTGCGGATGCCGGACAAGGTTCAGTACGCGATGGTGGCGGCGATTCCGGCTCTATTGGCGGGGGCGTACGCGCTGATCAATCCCTTTGCCGGGGTCTGGATGTTCATGCTGATGGACTATCTGCGACCCTACACGTTTATCCCGGCGCTGCGGCCGTTGCGACTGGGGATTCTGACCGTGGCGGTGACCTTGTTTTCGTGGATCGTGCATCAGGCAATCAACAAGGAGAAAGTGCGGTGGCATCCGACCGCAACCTGGTTCTTGGTGTTCCTGCTGGTGATAGCAATGGGGGTCTTGACGGCGGCCAATAACTTCCGGGCCTACATGGTGCTTGAAGGCATGTTGACGACGTTCGTTATGTTCCTGTTGGTTGTCAACATCGTCAAGACAACGCAGCAGTTGAAACTGGTCGTCTGGCTCGTGCTGCTGATTCACTTGTATTACGCAATCAAGGGCATCTACAACTTTGCCTTCGTGGGCATTTCGTATGCCGGGCTCGTGACGAGCGGATCGGTAGGTTCGAGTTTCATTTCTGACGAGAACGACTTCGCGCTTGCGTTGAACGCGATGATCCCATTCGCATTTTTCCTGTTCATGCGAGAAAAGAGCAAATTCAAGAAGTTCTTCCTGCTGGGGACGATGCTGGCGCTGGTGCTGGGGGTGGTCGCCAGCCAGTCGCGCGGCGGCGTGATCGGTCTGGCGGTCGTGACGCTGTTCTGCATGATCAAGTCGAAGCAGAAGCTGATCAGCATGGTGATTGTCGGAATGCTGTGCCTATCGGTAATCGTGTTTGCGCCGAGCAGTTACTGGAGCGAGGTGAAGTCGATTACGCGGACCGACGAGGGCACGGCGAATTCCCGCATCAACTACTGGAAAGCGGCGGTGCGGATGTACCTGGACTATCCGATCATCGGCGTCGGCGCCGGTAACGGGCCGGTCCGAATGCCGGAATACGTCACCGGCTTCTCCGATCCCAATACCCAATGGGGGCGAACTTTTCACGGCAACTTCCCGCTGATCATCGCCGAGTTGGGCTCGCTCGGATTGATCGCCTATGTGGCGATGCTGATTCTGTCGTTTCGGGCGCTGATCAAGATTCAGAGGCAATACAGCGGCGATCACAAGTCGCTCGAATGGTCGATCGCGAGCGCCATTGCCGTCGGCATGCTCGGCTGGCTGACTTCAGCCACCTTCCTCTCCGTGACATTTTATCCCCATCTCTGGACATTGCACGCGCTGACCGTCGTGCTCTATCTCTGCTCCAAGCCGCAGGCGCGGGCGAGCGCACCAGCGCCAACGCCGGGATTGCCGAGCGCCGGCGCTTGAGTCGTCAGCGCGGTTGCGTTTTCAGATATTCCAGTTCGGTCGGATGATAGCCGCGCCGTTCGCGGCGGCGTTTCATGCTGTCGAGCAGCCAGCGCATTTCCAGGCGAAAGAGCCGCCGGCCCGCCAGCTCGGGGCAGCCGCATCGACTCACGTAGAAATCCAGCAGTTCGGAGACAGGCGCAAACCAGCAGTCGCGACGACTGAGTTCCTCCAGTAACCGCCGCGTGACCGGGTGGACCTGGTCGCCGGCGACGAAACCCTTGCCAAAGTGAGTTGAAATGATGCAGAGTCCGCCGGCGCGTTCGAGCCTTTCCTGATTGCGGCTGGAGAGCAGGTTGTTGAACTCCTCGACATTCTCCGCGTCGTTCGTCAGAAACCAGTTCTTGACATACGGCGTGTGGCGGCTGCGATAGACGACCGGGAGATTCAACGACAACAAGTCGACGCCGGTGAAGGTGAAGCTGCGCACATAGTCGAAGTGCTGTTGGGCGAGATCGCCCCAAAAGTACGGCGAGTCGGGAAGATGGCCCTGAAAGTGAGCGGCGTCGTCACTGCGGAAGCGAGCGTAGAGCCGCCGGGAGAGGGCGAAGGCGAAGCGATTGGCGCCCCAATAGAGATTGTCGCGATTGCGGCCATGGGCAGCATTGATGCGGGGGATGCGTCCGAGCGTGGACTGGAAGTTGGCGAGACTGCGCTCGATCTCGGGCCGGGTGGCGCTTTCCATGGAGGCACCATGGAAGCCGATCTCAAAGCCGGCGTTCTGCAGTTGGCGCAGGTAGGCAGCATAGGCTGCGTTTTCGAGCGTATCGGAGCCTTCGTAGTTGCTGTGGCCGCTATAAGTGATACCCCAGGCTGACTTGGTCGTGCGAATTCCCAGCTCATTCAGGTAGTCATACAGTGGGCGAATCGAGTCGAGGGTCGCGACATCGGTGTCATCAAACACCGAAAAGGCGCAGCGTTTGCCGCCGGGGAAGGTAAGCTTCACGCGGGTCCGAGCCCCCCCGCGGCGTCAGCGTAGCCGCGAGTGATGTAGGAGCCCGGAAACAGCTCGGTGAAATTGTCGGACTGATCCTGACTGCCGAAGCCGGCATAGATCGTCGAAGGGAGTTTGATAAATGCGGCTGCCGACAACGCACGTCGTAAGTCGGGGCGATCGCCGGAGAACATCGTGATGTCGACGCCGGCGATATAGGCGCGGTGGAGAAAGTAGCTGATCAGGCTGTCGAGAGTGGACGGATCACCGCTGTCCCAGAGTGCATCGACGACATTCAGAGCTTTGAGCCCGTGCAATTGCCCGCCATCGCGATATTCCATAATGGCGAAGATCGCCCAGGCCCGGACACCCGCGGGCGCCGTCCACACGACTTTCTGCCAACCTTTGGCGACCGGAAATTGCCAATTGAGGTAGCCGGCGCGGCGGACGTGGGTCAGGGAAAAGGTGGATTTTTCCTGCTCCCACAGCGCGTCGATGTTGCACTCGAAGTTGGCAACTTCGACGAAGGGAAGCATGGCGCCGTGCCGGAATTTGGCGTCGACCGTGCGCAAGCGCTGCCAGCAACGGATGCCGAGCTGCAACGGTCCGCGGAAGAGCCGCAGCGCCAGGTCGGCGGCGGTCTTGAATCCGCGCGGGACGAAGCGCTCGACCCGTTCTCCCGACATCTGGCGGAGAAAGGCGCCCGGGTTCACGATGTGAATGTGATCGGCGATTTTGCCGGGCCAGACCCAATTGGTAGCAATGAAGGCGCGCAGTGACGGTGCCACGCGCGCAACACCGGTGACAAGCGGTAGGGCATTGGTGATGCAGGCGGCCAACTGGCGGGCGACGCCCTGGCCGCGATACTCGGGCAGGACATGGATGCCGCTGAGCCAGTGGGCCGGTCGTTCGACACCGTTCACCCAAAGACGGAAAGGTGTGGAGGTAACGTGGCCGACAACGGCGCCGTCATGAATCGCGATGGCAGTCGGCGGCGGTCCGGCATCGTAGGGATTCGCCAAGGTGGAATCAACCGCAGCGTCGGCGCGGGCGTTCGGAGCGACATCAAAGACGCGCCGGCAGAATTCCGCGACCAACTCGCGCTCCGGACCTTCGTGGCATAATCTGACTTCCATGCACCAATCTTTCTCGGCTGAAATCCTGGCAGTGTTACTGCGGGTGCTAAGCAATCGTTTGAAACCCGATGCACAACGGGTTTGTCGTTTCAGGAAGAAACGCGGGCGGCGGCCGCCATTATCTACTAAGTCGATCCGTTTAGCCGCATCGCGGGTACCGCGAGCCGAGTCCAGACGGTCTGGTTTTAGTCGTTCATCGGCAACATCTTCGCTTGCATCTTGTCGCCAGAATCACTTTAGTTATTTGGTAACCGAAAAAGGATGCCGGTCGATACCGTAGAGTAGGGCAGATCGCGAGCATCGGATCGGACGCCATGCCGGCAGCGGGAGTCACCGGCTGGTCGCGCAGATTTCGCTAATTGGGTAATATCTCACAATGCACGCCGGGTCTGTACCCGGCAAACTCATGCCAAGCAGAAGGGCGATTTTGAGGCGAGTAGAGAATTACAGCGACGACATGGAAGCCGCCTGGCGGGATTTTGTCAACCAGGCACCGGGAGCAACGGTCGCGCATCAGATCGAGTTTCGGAAAGTTATTGCCGCAGGTCTGGGATGTCAGCCGCATTATTTGCTCGTGCGCGACGGCGTGGCGGTGTCGGGTGTGCTACCGCTCTTTCTTGTACGTACGTGGTGGAACGCGCGCTACCTGATCTCGGTGCCGTGGCTTGATTACGGCGGCGTGTGCGCGGCGGATGAAGAATCGGCGTGCCTGCTGGTCGACCGCTCACGCGAATTGGCGAAGACCACCGGCGCCAGTTTCATCGAACTGCGTTCAGTGGAGCCGATCGGCTGTGAGCTGGCGACGGCGACGGAGCGGGTCACGTTTCTCGCCGATCTCAGCGCGGGGTCCGAATCGTTGTGGAAGAATTTTGACGCCAAGCTGCGTAATCAGGTGCGCAAGGCCCAAAAGTCGGGACTGACGGTCGAGTACGGCCGACACAATTTTCTTGACGAATTCTACCGGGTATTTGCTCGGCGGATGCGCGATCTGGGCACGCCGGTGTGGAGCAAGAGGCTTTTTGCTGCGGTGCTCGATGCCTTTCCGGACTCTGCTGAGATCGTGTTGGTCAAGCACGGAGAAGAGACGGCGACGGGTGCGTTGCTGCTGAAGTTTCGCGGACGGGATTACATTCCCTCGGCAGCGGCGTACGATCGGTTCATCAAGAGCTGCCCCTATCATGCGCTGTACTGGTCGGTGATCGAGCGCGGTTGCCGGGAGGGGAGCCGCTGGTTTGATTTTGGCCGATCATCGATCGACTCGCCGACGTATAAATTCAAGATTCAGTGGTCGGAGACGCCGGTGCCGCTGGCGTGGCAATATTCGATGCACGGGATCACCGAAGTGCCGCAGATCAATCCGCACAACCCGAAGTATCGGCTGGCGCAGAAGATTTGGCGGCGTCTGCCGCTACCGCTGGCGAACTGGCTGGGGCCGGCGGTTATCAAGAACTTTCCGTAGCGCGTGCCACGGAAGCAGGAACGACCGGAATTTCATTGAACGATATGCAGAATCATCTTGTCGCGCCGGCCGGAACGCCGATTATCCTCGGCGAACTGGTGCGGACGCTGACCGACCGCATCAACCAATCGTCGCATTACGAGACGCTGGCCGCGCGGATCGTGCGCTTCACCGGACAGCCGTACTGCTATTTTCTGGGCAGCGGCCGCGCCGCACAAGCGCTGTTGCTGGCGGCGATGAAGGAACTTCGTCCCGGCTGCGACGAGGTCGTGTTGCCGGCATACACCTGCTATTCGGTGGCTGCTTCCGCGGTACGCGCCGGGCTGAAGATGCGGCTGGTGGATGTTGACCCGCTGAATTTCGACTTCGACTACACCAGTTTGGGGCGACAAGACTGCCGGAAAGTCGTGGCCGTGGTGGGGTGCAATCTCTTCGGAGTTCTCAATGATTGGGACAGGCTTCAGGGACTGGCCAAGGCGAACGGCTACTTGCTGGTCGACGATGGCGCGCAATCGTTCGGCGCCAAGCGCGCAGGTCAGGTCTCGGGGACGTTCGGCACGGCGGGATTTTACAGCCTCGGCCGCGGCAAAGCGCTGACGACCTACAACGGCGGCATCCTGGTGACCGACAACCCGGAACTGGCGCGACTTCTGGCGGCGCGAGTGACGGCGCTGCGAGCGCCCGGGGTGTTGGCCGAAGTCAGCAGTTACCTGAGAATGTTTCTATACGCGACGTTCATCAAGCCGAAGCTGTACTGGATACCGGCTTCGTTACCGTTCTTGGGAATCGGCGAGACCGTTTACGAGGCCGACTTTAAAATCGCGCGCTTGTCGCGGGTGCAGGCCACGGCGGCCACGGTGGTCCTGGAGAACGTGCTGTTCTTCAACCGGATGCGCGCCGCCAACGCGGAAGAGCTGGGTCGGCGGGTGTTGAAGCTGGGCCGATTCGCTATTCCCGGCTGGCAGGAAGAAGAGTGCCCTCCATATTTGCGCTTGCCGGTGCTGGCGCCGGATCGGGAGACGCGCGAGCGGGCGATTGCGGAATTGCGGCACCGCGGAGTTGTTGCCACCAGAATGTATCCCTCGACTCTTTGCGACATTCCCGGAATCGACAAGCATCTGGCGACCACCGCAAGCGATTTTCCGGGAGCCCGGACGCTGGTTGACCGGCTGTTTACGCTGCCGACGCATCCACTGGTGGCGGATGCGGATATCGAGACGATCATTCGGTGTTTGGGCGAGATTTAAGGCCGCTATCGAAGCATGTCACGAGTATTCAAGCAGATTATCCTGGCACTCCTCTATTATTCAGGGCTGTTGACCGTGCGCGACTGGATTGCACAGAACCGCGGCAATCGGCGCGCCTGCGTGTTGATGTATCACCGCGTGCTCGATGATCCCGAAGCGCGGGAGGAGTACGCGCAGACGGGGATTGCAGTCTCGACGGCGACTTTCGCCGCGCAAGTGGCGCACCTGGCGCGGCGCTACACGGTGCTGACGGCCGGCGACTACGTCGGACGGCTGCGGCGCGACGAGCCATTGCCGTCCCGATGTGCCGTGATCACATTCGACGACGGCTGGCGCGATAACTTCGAACACGCGTATCCGATTCTCAAACGTTACGGGATACCGGCCACGATTTTCGTCTGCAGCGATTTTGTCGATAGCACGGCCAAGTTTTGGTTTCACGATTTGCTGCATGCGGTGGTGACACAGAAATTGGGGCCGCGCGAGTTGCAAGCGGCGCTGGAGACGGCGGCCGATGGAAGGCGAGACGACTTGCGGGTTCCGGAGACGCTGGCCGGGGTTTACCTGCTCGATCACTTCCTGCGCCTTGCGAAATCGCTTACGGCACCCGAAATTGATAAACTCCTGACGGCAGTGCGACCGGCGGCTGGCGCCGAAAAGTCGGAGTGGGCGGAACGACGATTTGTGTTGAGCTGGGACGAGATTGCGGCGATGGAACCGGATATTGTTGAGATTGGCTCACACGGGCGGTCCCATCGGTTGCTGACGGCGATCCCGGCAACGGAGGCGCGGCAGGAATTGCTTGAATCGAAGCGGATCCTGGAAGCGAAGACGGGTAGAAAAGTGCGCGTCGCGGCTTATCCGAACGGCGCATATGACGAAACTATCAAGGGATATGCGGTGGCGGCGGGTTATGAGGGAGCGTTTGCTGTTGATGTCGGCGACGGGAGTCAAGACCTGTTTGCGGTGCCGCGTGTCGGATTACATGAAGGTGCTACGGCCGGCCTCGGCGGCAGGTTCTCGCGAGCGAAATTCGCGCTGCTGCTCAGCCGGGCGCGGCGGCAGCCGTCGCAGTCGGCGAGAGGCGGGTATTAGTTGTGGGCGCTGAGACAGGATGGAAATGCGAACGACGCTGACAAAGATCATCGGGTACTTGCGGGGCTATTGGCTGATGCGGCGAGTCAAGACGACCGGGCCGATCAAGGTGTACGGAAAGATCAAGATCAGAAATCCGGTGGGGCGAATCACGATCGGCAAGCGCACCAAGCTCTATCCGGGGGTCGTCTTCGACTTTGAAGCGGCGCTCCCGGGCACGCAGCCGGAGGTGACAATCGGCGAGCACGCACATATCGGTGATCGCACCGAGATTCATTGCGGCAGCAAGGTTGTGATTGGTAATCGCGTCAGTCTGTCGTGGGACGTCCTGGTGATGGAGAGCGACTACCATGCGGCCCATCACGGCGCGGGCGAGCCGCGGCCGATAATCATCGACGACGATGCCTGGATCGGAGCGCGGGCGACGATTTTGAAGGGCGTGCATATTGGCAAGTCAGCAATTGTCGGCGCCTGCGCGGTGGTGACCAAGGATGTCCCGCCGTACACAGTGGTGGCCGGGAATCCGGCGCGCGTGGTAAAGACGCTCGATCCCGGCAGCCAGTCGGAGCCGGGCAAGACAACGTGACGATAACGGCCCAGGCGGGAGGCAGCGGCGTGTCCAGCCCCAAGATTAATCTCATCCATATCGTGCTGGAGATGAACATCGGCGGCTTGCAGCGGCTGATCACCGACATGACGCTGGCGATGGATCGCGAGCGCTTCAATATCGAAGTCATCTGCCTTGATGATCTGGGCTGCTTCGCCGAGGTGCTGCAGTCGCACGGCGTTGCGGTGCATTTGTTGCGGCGCCACGACCGGCATCTGGCGCTCTATCCGTTGCGGTTGGCCAAGTTTCTGCGGGCGCGCAAGGCGCACATCATCCACATGCATCCGGCAACCTTCATCTTCGGCGCACTGGCTTCGCCCTTTGCCGGTCGCCCGATCGTAGTCTACACCGAGCACGGCCGCGCGGTACCGGAGGAACGAGTCCGGGTGATGGAGGATCGGGTTTCCGGCTTCTTTGTCGATAGGATCATCGCCGTCTCGAAGGATCTGGAGTCTTATCTGGCCGACACGGTCAAGTTGCCGGCCGGGAAAATCTGCACCGTTATCAACGGCATCTGCGTCAAGGATTTTCAGCCGCGCCCTAAGGCGCCGGCTCTGCTGCACGAGTTCGGCATTGCCCCGGACGCCAAGGTGCTGGGCACGGTGGCGCGCATCGACAGTGTGAAAGATCAGCTGACGATGATCAAGGCGTTTGCGCTGGCGCGACAGCGTGTGCCGCAGGCGCGGTTGCTCCTGGTAGGCGATGGCCCGCTGCGGGCGGAGCTGGAAGAGTATGCCCGAGGTAACGGCCTAGCCGACGTCGTGCAGATCACCGGCCAGCGCAGTGACGTACCCAAGCTGCTGAATCTGTTTGATATCTTCGTGCTCTCGTCGCTGCGGGAGGGTACGAGCATCTCGCTGCTGGAGGCGATGGCCTCCGGCGTGGCGCCGATCGTGACGAAGGTGGGCGGTAATCCGGCAATCGTTGCGCATGGAGTCGACGGCCTGCTGGTGGAACCGCAAAATCCCGAGACGCTGGCGGCGGCGATGGTCGAGTTGCTTGCTGATGACACGCGCCGCCGCGTGATCGCCGAGCGGGCGACACGCAAGGTGCACGAAGAATTCAGTATTGAGACAATGGCGCGCAAGTACGTCGCCATCTATTACGAGTTGCTGCGGCGGCGGCGAAAATTCCGGCACCTGGTGCCGGCGGAAGCAGCGCGGCGCGATTAAACATGGTTGCCATCGGGCCGCAGAAGGACCGGATCAGACAGTGAGCACGATCGATTACACTCTCCTCGCAATTCTGCTGGCGGCGATTCTCATGACCCTCTGGGTCTATGCCGGTTATCCGCTGTTCTTGTGGTTGTGCGCGCGCCTGGTGCGCCGCGAGCCGCTGCGCACGCAGGAGCTGCCGCAGGTAACGCTGGTGGTCACGGCGCACAATGAAGAGAAGCGGATCGCGCAGAAGCTCGACAATGCGCTGGCGCAGGACTATCCGCCCGAGCGACTGCACGTGATCGTGGTGTCCGATGCCTCAACCGATCGTACCGAAGAGATCGTGAACGGCTATCGCGAGCGCGGCGTGAAGCTGATGGTCATACCGGAGCGGCGGGGGAAGCACTACGGCCAGGGACGTGGAGTGCAGGCGGCGGCGACCGACATCGTCGTGTTGTCGGATGCAACGACATTTCTTAAGAACGATGCGCTCCGCACCATCGTCCGCAACTTCGCCGATCCGGAGATTGGCTGCGTGTCGGGGCAGGATGGCATCAAGGAGGATGCCGACACCTCCGCCGGCGAGGGTGCCTACGTGCGCTACGAGATGGCCCTGCGACGGCTGGAGAGCCGGGTGACTTCGATCGTCGGCGCGAGCGGCTCATTTTTTGCGGTGCGCAAGGACATGTGCGAGCGCTGGATCGACGACATGTCGAGCGATTTCTACCTGCCGATCATGACCTACATGAAAGGTTTTCGCTCGATCATTGACGAGCAGGCAATCGGCTATTACAGCGTGCTGCACGATCCGTCGCGCGAGTTCCAGCGCAAGCTGCGGACGATCGTCCACGGGCTGGAAGTGATCTTCCATCTGAAGGGGATTCTTAATCCGTTTCGCTACGGCATCTACGCGATTCAGATGTGGAGCCACAAGCTGTTGCGGTGGCTGGTGCCGTTCGCACTGATCGCGGCGTATGCCGCCAACGTGGCGCTGTGGTCGGCGGGGCTGTGGTTGCAGGTGTTGTTGGTGTTGCAAAGTGCGCTGTACGTGCTGGCACTGGCGGGTTATCTGATCAAGTCGCTGCAACAGTACTTGATCCTCCGCATTCCGCTCTATTTTATCATGGTCAATCTTTCGATTCTGGTCGCGTGGATCCAATACTGGCGCGGCGAGAAGTACGTGGTATGGAAAGCGACCGAAAGGTAGCCGTCAGTCACGTGATCTCCGGCGATCTGTGGGCCGGCGCCGAGGCGCAGGCCTGCACGATGCTGACGGCGCTGCATCGACGCGGGGAGGTCGCGGTCTCGGCGATGGTGCTGAACCCGGGCAAGCTGGTCGAGCGGCTGCGCGCCGAAGGTGTCCCGGTGGATGTCATCGACGAGAGCCGGCTGCGGTTTCGACAGATTGTGGCCGCGGCGCGCCAGATCGTGCACGATCACCCGGTCGACATCCTGCATTCGCACCGCTACAAGGAGAATATTCTGGCGGCCATGATCAAACGCCGCACGCGCGTGCGGGCACTGGTCCAGACCGTCCATGGTGTGCAGGAGCGCATGTCGGGGTTGAAGTCGCTCAAGGTGCGCGCCTACGGCCAACTCAACCGGTTCGTTTCGCGCCGCTACTTCGAATTGATTCTGCCGGTCTCGGAGGACATCCGCCGACACCTGGAGACGATCTACCCGGCCGGCAAGCTGCAGACGGTGCACAACGCAATTGATGTCGCGGGGGTGCGAACGCAGAAAGCGGCAACGACGGTGCGCAGAGAATTGGAAATCGCGGACGACGCAATCGTCTTCGGCTCGGTCGGACGACTGGCAGCGATCAAAGGCTTCGAAGTATTCATGCGCGTCGCCAAGGATGTTGCGGCGAGACAGCCGGGCGTCCGGTTTGTTCTTGTCGGTGACGGTCCGGAACGGCGGTCATTGGAGGAATTGCGGCAATCACTCGGTTTGACGGAAACCGTGGTAATGACCGGATTTCGCGACGACATTCTCGATGTGATGAATAGCTTTGATGTGCTCCTGATGACCTCCTGGCACGAGGGAATTCCGGTGGCACTATTGGAGGCGATGGCACTGGGCAAGCCGACGGTCGCAACCGCCGTGGGGGGAGTCGGCGAAGTGATCGCGGACGGTGTCAGTGGTGTGCTGGCGCCGGCGGGAGACGTGGCGCGACTGGCTGAAGCCTGCGCGAAGCTGGCCGGCGATCAGGCACTGCGCGCTCAGTCGGGGAGCGCAGCGCGCACTCGTGTCGAGACGGCGTTTTCGACGACGCGGCAATGTCAACAACTGGAAGAAATCTATCGGAGAGTGGCGCGGTAATCATGCGAATCTTGTTTCTGGCGCACTTCATCCCGCATCCGCCGACCGGGGGTGCGTCGCTGCGAAATTACAATATCGTGAAGGAACTGGCGAAGACCAACGACGTCCACCTAGTGACGTTCTCGCAGCGCGACCGGCATCCGACGCGCGAGCGGATCGAGCAGAGCCGGCGCGTGTTAGCAGAGTTCTGCCGCGAGGTCACGATCGTCGATGTTCCGACCGACTACAGCAGGCTGAAGTGGTACGCGCTGCTGGCGTTTAATACGTTTTCGGCGGCGCCGTATTCGGCGTGGCGATTCTGGTCGAAGGAGATGGTGGCGGTGCTAAACCGCACGCTGGAGCGCCACCAATTTGATGTCGTGCATGTCGACACGATTGCGCTGGCGGGATATCACCAGTATTTACGCGGGCTGCCGGCGGTGCTCAACCACCACAACGTGGAATCCAGTTTGCTGCTGCGCCGGTCGGCGATCGAAAAGAGTCCGGCGGCGCGGTGGTATGTGCGGCAGCAGGGCAACAAGCTGCGCGCGGCGGAGATCGCGGCGCTGACAACCTACGACGGCAATATCGCGGTGTCGGAATTGGACCGGCAGGAATTGTTGAGCTATGCGCCCGGCGCGCGGGTGGTCGAAATCCCGAACGGCACCGACACGGAATTCTTCCATCCCGACGAGACAACGCCGCCGACGACCAGCCTGGTGTTTGCCGGCTCGATGGCATGGTATCCGAACAGCGACGCGATGATCTTGTTCGGCGAGAAGATCTGGCCTCTGATCAAGGCCGAGGTGCCGGAGGTGGTGATGAATCTCATCGGTTCGCGCGCACCGGAGGCCGTGCTGCGACTGGCGGAAAACGACCCGCAGTTTCGAACGCTGGGATTTGTCGACGACGTGCGGCCGACCATCGCCGCCGCAGCCGTGTATGTCGTCCCAATCCGGGTCGGCGGCGGCACGCGTCTGAAGATTCTCGATGCCATGGCGATGGGGAAGGCGATTGTGAGCCACCCGATCGGCGCCGAGGGACTCGATGTGCGCGACGGCCATGATATCGTCATTGCGGAAGCGCCCGAGGAATTTGCCCGCCGGGTGATCGACCTGATTCGTGATCCGGAACGGCGGAAGCAACTGGCGACCAATGCGCGGCAGTCGGTGATGAAGAAGTACGCGTGGGGAATTATCGTGCCCCGGTTGGTGGAATTTTATCGTGAAGTCGCGGCGCGCGACGCAAGGCGAGGCTGAGAAGCAGAAATGGCGACGAGTGAGATTGTCCTGAGCGCCGTCGGCGATGTGATGATGGGCGAATTGCCCGCATGCTCCGGATTCGGCGTCGGCAGCATGATTGAACGCTACGGACCGGAGTTTCCGTTTGCGAAGATCGGCGCGGCGTTCGCGGGATCAGACATCGTCTTCGGGAATCTCGAAGTCGTCCTGTCGCGATTCGATCGCGCGCGCGATCCGTTCGGCAGCATCCACCTGCGGGCGCAGCCGGAAGCGCTCGCGGGGCTGCGCAAGGCGGGGTTCAACGTTATGGCGCTGGCCAACAATCACATCATGCAGCACGGCCGCGCCGCAGTCGAGGAGACGCTGAAGTCTCTGAAGGAAGCGCAGATCGCGGCTACCGGCATTGAGGCGGCCGAAATCGGCGTCGAGAATTTGGCGGTGACAACGGTCAAAGGCGCGCGCGTCGGATTTCTGGCGTACAACTTCCGGCCGCCGCAATACTTCGTCGACCCGCCGATCGATGTCGCCGGCAGCGAAGAACGGGTCTTATCCGACCTGGAACGCTATCGAGGGAGCGCGGATTTTTTGGTGCTGGCGCTGCATTGGGGCGAGGAATTTGTCAACCGGCCGTCCAGCGAGCAGGTGCGGCTGGGGCGCAAGATGATTGACGCCGGGGCGAGCGCGATCCTGGGGCATCATCCGCACATTCTGCAAGGGATCGAGACCTATCGCAGACGCGTGATTGCCTACAGCCTCGGCGACTTCGTTTTCGATCTGTGGCAGCAGCGTTTGCGGGAGTCGATGGTGCTACGATTGACTCTGCACGAGCCGACGCGCGTCACGCACGAAGTCCGGCCGATTTGCATCAACCGCAGTTGGCAGCCGGAACTCCTCGAAGGGAGCGCGGCTGCAGCGCTGCAGGCGCGGATCGCGGGCCTATCGGGATGGATCGACGCTGATCTTCCCGCGGCCGAATATGATGAGCTGGTGAAAAGCGAGTTGCGCCGATTCCGGCGCGAAGTTTACTTGCATTACATTAGAAACGCACGGCGATTTGGGGTGAAAAGATTCTGGGCGAACTTGCAGGGCATCGTGGGCCGGCGGCTGCGCCGCGTTGCGGAATCTCACTAACGACGGGCTGACCCGTACTCCGGGAGGCCGGAGACGCAAGGAGATCGGGCAACCATGTATCCGTGGTTATCGCGACATCTGTTTTACTATCCGGTAGTTGCGCTGCGCGGCGAGCCGGTCTCGAAGTGCCGGCGGCGCATCCGCGAGTTCGAGCGACTGACACCGGACGCAATGCGGGCGTGGCAGCGGGCACGGCTTCAGGAACTGGTGCGCGATGCCGCAACGCAGAGCGCGTACTATCGCGAGCTGTTTCGGTCTCACGGGATCGATCCAACGCAGGGGCTTGCCATCGCTGAATTCGAGCGAATTCCGTTTTTGACGAAGGAGATTATTCAAGCCGATTCGGCACGGCTGATCGCTGCGACGCCCGGCCGTGTGTCGGTGCGTAAGACTTCGGGCTCAACCGGGACACCGCTGGTGCTGGTTAAGGACCGCCGGGCCGAAGCCATGATGGATGCCTACATGTACGAGGTGTACGGCTGGTTCGGCATCGCAGTCGGAACGCGGCAGGCGCGGATCTGGGGGATCCCGTTGGCGCGCAAGGCGCGGATGATTGCCCGGACCAAAGATCGCCTGCTGAACCGACGCCGGATGGTGGCGTTCGAGATCAACCGCGATTACAGCCGCACGTTCTACCACGAGTTGCTGCGCTTCCGCCCGTACTACCTCTATGGCCTGATCAATCCGATCCACGAGTTTTGCCGGGAGCTGGTCGAAGCCGGCCTTGATCCGGGGGCCATCGGGCTGCAATTGGTGATCACGACGGGCGAGCGGCAAGTGGCGGCCAAAAAGGCCTATATCAGCGAGCATTTCGGCTGCCGCGTGGTTGACGAGTACGGCTGTACCGAATCGGGGATTATTGCTTTCGAGTGCGCGGAGGGCAGTCGCCATATTGCCGCCCACAATTTGTATGTCGAGATCATCGATCCAGCGACGGGGGAAGTCGTGCGGGGCGGCGCATCGGGGGAGGTCGTGATCACCGAGCTTCATGCGCGGGCGATGCCGATGATCCGCTATCGCGTCGGCGATCTGGCGCGGATCAGCACCGAGCCGTGCCGGTGCGGCCGCGCGACGCCGGTGATCGCCGATATCGTCGGCCGCGTCTCAGAGCTGATCATTACGCCGGAGGGAAAGCGCGTCGCCGCGGCGGTGCTTGATTACTCGGTGCCCACGCAGTTTTCGCGATTTCGCGCGATTCAACATGCGGTGGATCGCATGACGCTGCTGCTGGAAGGCGGCGGCGAATTGCCGGAGCGGGCGGTGGCGGAAATTCGCGCAAAACTGGTGCATTACCTGGGCGACCGGATGCAACTGGAAATCAAAGTGGTTGAAAGAATTCCGCTTGACACGTCGGGCAAACTTCGATGTTTTGTCTCCGAACTTCAGGGTGGAGTGTATAACGAGACGAGTCGGGGGCATTGAGAGCAGAGAACCAACATCGTCAGGTGGAATGAGCAGCGCGCTTCTGCAATCGATCTATAAACACAGCCCCTTTTTTCTGCAGGATCTGGGAATCAGTCTCTACGGACTGAAGTTATTTTTCCGCGAATACGGCCGGAAATTCGAACGCCTGCTGGCCGAGTTCGAGCATCACCTCAATTGGACACCGGCACAATTGGCGGAGTACCAGTCGGAGCGACTGCGCCACTTGGTCGAACACTGTTATCACCACGTGCCATATTATCGCGAGGTTATGGACGACCGGAAGCTAACGCCGCGCGATTTTCGGGGAGCTGACGACTTGGCGAAATTGCCGGTCTTGACGCGCCGGCAGGTGGCGGAGAACGGTGACAGGCTGATTGCCGGCAATGCCGGGAAGGCGGATCGCATTGTCGGCTATACCTCCGGCACAACCGGATCGCCGTTGCGGCTGGTGTGGGACCGGAATGTCTGCGTCCTGAAAACGGTGGTTGACTGGCGGCAGAAGCGACTGGCCGGGATCAACCCCGGCGATCCCATCGCGTTCTTTCTGGGTCGGAGGGTCGCGCCGTTGGAGCAGACGCGGCCGCCGTATTGGCGCCACAATCGGGTACTGAATCATCTGTTCTGTTCGTCATTTCATCTCGCGTCGGAGAATTTGCCGGCCTATTTCGAAAAATTGGCGCGGTTCGAGGCCTCGGCCGTCGAGGGTTATCCTTCGACAATTTCAATTCTGGCCGGGTATCTCAATCGTCGCGGCGAGACCTTTCCGCTCAAGGCGGTGTTTACGTCGTCGGAGCCGTTGTTGGTGACGCAGCGTAAGTCGATTGAGCGGGCCTTTGCCTGCCGCGTATTCGACTTCTATGGGATGGCTGAACGGGTCGTGTTTGCCACCGAGTGTCGCGAGCACGAAGAGAAACATTTCAACACCGATTTCGGACTGGTCGAGATCGCCGACGGCACGCCCAGCGGGGGCGCCGATGGAGCGATGGGGCGAATCATCGCAACCGGTTTGCACAACTTCTCGATGCCGCTGTTGCGATATGAAACGAGTGATGTCACGGCACTGGACCGACAGACGTGCCGCTGCGGCTGCCCGTTTCCCCGCATGAGTGGAGTAACGAGCAAGGATGAGGATATTGTAGTGACTCCGGACGGTCGCTATATCTCCTCGTCAGTTCTGAATGCCGTCACCAAGCATCTGATCAACATCACGGAGTCGCAAATTGTCCAGGAAGATTTGCACCACGTGGAGATGCGCGTGAAGCGCGGACCGGGCTACCAGGAAGGTGACACGCAGTTCATCACTAATCTGCTCCGCGAAGTTTTCGGAGAGCAAGTTACGGTGTCGGTCGTATTCGTCGACTCCATCCCGCGCACGGCGGCCGGTAAATTCCGCTGGGTGATCTCGAAAGTGCCGCTGGGGTTTTAGCCGTGCGGGCGATCCGGCACGGACTGAGATTGACAGGGACGGGCAGAACTGATATTCATATCCGCGCTACGGGAAAACTTTTCAATTTGCCGATAGTCAGAATGGGTTGGGGCACAACGCCGGTGGTCGAAGTATAGATGTTGCACATCAAGTGTTTTCGCACGCGCGCCGAGGTTGAGGCGATCGCCAAGCAGTGGGACGAAATCGTCCGTCGCAGCTGGAACAACAGCTTCTTCATGACCTGGACCTGGTTGTCGCACTGGCTGGATGTCTATCTCGACGACCATTCCTTGCTCTGCCTGGGCGTATATGACGACGAGAACCTGGTCGCACTGGCGCCGTTCTGGGTGGAGACACGGCGGCAGTGGGGCGTGGGCCGGCTCAAGATTCTCCGTTTTATCGGTTCGGAAGAAGCTTGTCCGGATCACATGGACTTGATTATTCCCAAAAGCCATACCTATGGGATTAGCCGTCTCATCTGGGACGAGCTTTACGGTTCGCTGCGCAAGGAGTGGGACATCTGGAGCTACGAGTACGTGCCGGCGGATTCGCACGTGTTCCACAACATTCACCTGTTGGCGGAAAGTGACGACCGGTGCCTGGGGCTGGTGTTGCGCGACTACACGATCTGCCTCTATGTCGATCTGCCCGATTCCTGGGACAAGTTTTTTGCCTCGTTCAATTCGAAGCAGCGGCGCAACATTCGCGAGCCGGTGGAGGTCGCGCAGAAACTCGGGCCGCTGGAGCTGCGGTTTTGCGAACGGCCCGAAGAGGTGCCGCAGTTTTTGCAGATCTTGATCGACTTGCATGAGAAATCGTGGCAGGAGCGCGGCGCGGCGGGCAGTTTTGCCAGCCCGCGGTTTTCCCGGTTCCACCATGAGCTGGCGGCCAGTCTGGTCGGCAAGAAGCAGCTCTTTCTGTGCAGCCTGGAACTCAGCGGCCGGCCGATTGCCGCGTTCTATGGATTCGTGTACAACAAGGCCGTGCACTTTTATTTGCCCGGGATTGATCGCGGAGCGGTGCCGGGGGCCAGCGTTATCAAGATCCTGTTAACGCAGTGTCTCGAGGCGGCCATTCAACGCGGTTGCACCAGGTTCGATTTCTTGCGCGGTTTTGAGGAGTACAAGTATGCCTGGACCGACACGGAGCAGCGGGAGCTGGCGATGACGATTTACAATCGCAGTTTTGCGGCTCTGCTGTGTATCTTTCATGGCTATGTGAATCGGTTCAGCAAGCAGGCCGGCAAACTATTCCTGGGCGGCCAGACCGCACGAATCAAACGCTGGCTGGGGAAAGGCCAAAGAGCGCATTAGTCCCGTGAGTCCGAATCCGAAAGACCTGGTCAAGACCGCGTTCTACTATGGCGGCTATTATTGGCTGCAAGAGAAATTGAGCCGGCCGAAGAACAAGCGTCTGCTGATGCAGATGTTTCACAACGTGGTCAGCGACGAGGACAAGGGCCGCCACTGGTACAACATCGATCCGCCGTGCGCCGCAGAACTTGAGGCGGTGATCGTCGCGCTCAAGAAGCGGTTCCGGATCCTCACGGTCGCCGAAGCGCTAACGGAGATCAAGCACCTTGGCGATCTGCGCGAACCGACCGCAGCCTTGACCTTCGACGACGGTTACCGGTCAAACTTCGAGATCGCCTTCCCGATACTGAAGCGGCACGGCATCAAGGCGACGATCTACCTGCCGACCGACTGGATCGACGGGAAGATGCGGTTGTGGTGGACCGACTTGACGCTGCGAATCGACCGCTGCGAGCTGACCGGGGAGAAGATTACCGCCATCGAACGCCTGCTCGAGATTAAGTTGCGGGGGACGCGCCGCGCCGCGCCGAACACGCCGGCCGGGAAAGAGCGGTTTCACGAGGACCTCGGCAATTGCCTGATGCGGATGGCGGATAACGCGCGCACGACACTGCTGGCGCAGATCTACCGCGTGTTGGGTGACGGAGAGGCGCCGCCGGCAACGGAACCGCCGCTGAGCTGGGAGCAGATTAAGGAGATGGCCGCCTATGGCATCGAATTCGGCGCGCATACCTGCTCGCATCCGAACTTGTCATACCTGGACCTCGCGGCCGCTGAACAGGAAATCGTAGAATCGCGGCGGGTAATCGAAAAGCGGCTGGGGACCAAGGTGACCGGCTTCGCCTACCCCTACGGCTACGATGTCGAGGGCTACCGGCGCTTTGCAGAGATATTGAAGAAACACCATTTCCTCTATGCGGCGACGAGTTGGTGGGGATATGTCGATAAGGACTCGGATCTCTTCTTGTTGCGGCGCATGATGCTGCCATTGTCGACATCACAACCGCTGTTGTCGCGGTCGTTGGGGCAGGAATATTGTCGCAGGCGCTGGCCGGTTCCGGACCCGGCGCAGTAGCCGGTAGCTCCGATGGTGCTTCGCCGCGGCGAAGGGCAAGGATAAGGCGATTTCGGTAATGCTTTCTCTGGCGGTTTCGGTTGTCATTCCGACCTACAATCGGGCGCATCTAATCGTTCGGGCCGTGGAATCGGTGCTGGCGCAGATGCGCGCGGAGGACGAGCTTATCGTCATTGACGACGGCTCGACCGACAACACGGCGGAGGTGCTGGCTGCCTATCGCGGCCGGCTGCGGTACATTAAGGCGTCGAACGGTGGAGCGGGTGCGGCACGCAACCGCGGCCTGCGGGAGGCAACCAAGCCGCTGTTGACGTTCCTCGATTCGGACGACGAGTGGATGCCGGGACATCTCGACTTGCTGCGGGAAGTAATGGCGGCGCGCAGCGAGTTGTTGTACTGCTACACGAATTTTCGGACGGAGTTCCGTGACGGGACGGTGCGGCCGTTTGCGCTGGAGACGCAGGAGGACCGCGAACTCAACTGGGACGAGATCGTTGGACCGGCGCAGCCGCTGTCGGCCTGGATGCCGTTGCCGGCCGGCGCAACCGACTGTCCCTGCCACGAATGTGTCAATCTCTATCGCTCACAGTTGCGCACGAACTATGTCTCGGTCGATACGCTGATCGTGCGCCGCGAATTGATTGAGGCACGCGTGCGGTTTGCCGAAGACACGTCGACGGCCGAGGAGTGGGAATTTTCGAGTCAGTTGACGGGACACGGCAAGGGGGTATACCTCCACTGCGAGACGACGCTCGTACACCAGCACACGGGGCAGCAGCTTACCGATCTGGACATGCTGGAACTGGCGACGGCGCGCATCACGATAATGCAGCGCGTGTGGGGGGCAGATCCTGAGTTTCTATCGCAGTATGGAGATTACTACTATCAAAGGCTGCGGGAAGAACAGGTGTACCGTGTCGGGCGGTTGATATTGCGGGGCGACACGCGGGCCGCGCGCACCGAATTGAGCCGAATCAACCATCCGCCGCTACCGCTGGCGGTGCTGGCAGCGCTTCCCGGCAGTCTTGCCAAAGGGATTCTCGATGGCCGGCGGGCCGTGCGGACGCTGCTCAGGCGCCACAATTGATGCTTTCCAGTGATTAGCGTCGCTCGAGGAGGGCATCGAGCAAGCCGGCAAATTCCTTCGTCAATTCACGTTTATGCAACGGGGTAAGCGCCGCGAGATTCTTGCGGCGATCGCCCAGGCCGGAGCGCAGGCGGGTAATGATCGCGCGGACGCGTTCCTTGATTTCCGCGGCATCATTCGGCGCAGCGATATGGGCATTGGGGAATTGGTGGAAGAGCTTGGTTGTCGATCCCGGCTGGCTCATCACGAGGATTTCGCCGCCGGTGGCCAGGTACTCGAAAGCCTTGGCGGGGATTTGAACCGGCGTCGTTTCCGATTGCAGCAGGACGAGCACGTCGGCTGAGCCGATGAGCTGCAGATAATCGCGGCGCGGTACCATCGGTCGGAAAGTGATAACATCGCTCAGACCGCTGTCCGCGATGATCTGGCGGAGCGGCGCCGGATCGATCTCGACCGGACCGTAAAAATCCACCGCAATCTCACTCAATCGCAGGAAACCCTCACGGACCAGCGCACCGAGCGCGACCACGAGTTCGCGCGGATCACGTCCCTGATAGAGCGTCCCGGCGTAAAGAAAGTGAATCGGCCGATTGACGGCGGGAGCAGCCTCCGGCACCTGGGGGAAATCCTCGGCATCAAAGCCGTTGATGACAGAATGACACTTACCATGGAGAAGCGGATGGTAGAGCTGGCTGAGCAGATCGCGATACTCCGGCGTGGTGGTAATGACGAGGGCGGCACGCTTAAGAACGCGGCGCTCGATCCACCGTTCGAAGAAAATGGAGATCTTGCGCCCAAGAGTCCGGGGTGGCTGCAGGCTGACCAGCGGGTCGCGATAGTCGACGACCAGCGGCTTGCCGGTCGCGAGACTGGCCAATAGCGCCATCAAATGGCCGGTGCGCGGCGGGCCGGAATTGTAGAGCACGTCCGCATCGTACTTGCGCACGAGCTTGATTGCCCGCCAGGTGCCCGGTACCAGCCAGCCGATTTGATAATCGGGAATCCAGAAGAGGGCGCTCATCAGCCGCTTCCAGATCGGCGGGCGGCCGCTGACCGGGGGCGCGGCAGAATCGAGACTCGAAGCCGGAGCCGAGCCGGAAGCAGTCGCGGCTGCAGACGACCGGCGCAGCCGGCTCTTCAGCCACTGGTAGATTTCCGCCTGCGTCGGCCACTTGGAGGTGCGATGGACTTCGCATTCAAACGGCAACGGATGCGGGTCGAGGCGCTGATAGTATTTGGTGTGCACTGTCACGATGATCGGTCGCCAGTTGCTCTCGGGCAGGAACTTGGTGAACTTCACGCTGCGCACCGCCCCGACCTCGAGGTCGGGGTGGTAGTAGTAAGCGATCATGACGATTTGTTTCTGCTTGGTGGCCATAGTCTCAGCCTGCTTGGGAATCGTTTTTTGGGAAGTTCCGACCGGTGTTCATCCGACCGACTCCCGCGAGCGCAACGCGCCCAGTGCGGCGATTGGATTCTTGATCAAGCGGCGCGCCCAGTACTTCTCCTCCGCAGTCAGAACGCCGGTGGCATAGACCAACAACGGAAAGAGCAGAACAACGCCGATGTTGAACAAGATCGACAGCCAGAGATTCTCGATTTGCACGCCGATCGCCGCCAACAGCAGCACGGTGAAGATCACACTCATGTGGACAACGCGGCGCAGGTCATAAGTGACCGGGAACAGCTTCTGCGAATAGTAGATGTCGATGACAACGCGCACCAAAAATGAGCCGACCGCCGCCAGCGCCGCACCGAAGCCGCCGAAGGGCGGGATCAGGACGAAATTGAGAATGAGATTCGCAACCGCCGCCAGTGCGGTTGAGATCGCGCGGTACTTACTCTTGCCCATGATGAGAATCCCGGCGCCGGCGATATACATGACGCCGAAGAGAATGTAGGAGATGCTGATCAGCGAGACGTATTTGTAGGCGCTCCAGAATTCCGGTTTGGACATGATGCGCAAGGCGTCGCGGGTCAGCAGCGACAGCCCGAGGGTGACGAAGAGCGCGACGAGCAGGTAGTAGTTGAGAATTTTCGAGAAGATCGCTTTGCCGTCAGGAAGCTTGGCGTACTTGAACATCTCGGTACCCCAGATAGACATGAAGGGTGCATTCAGCAACTGCGAGAGGACCATGCCGAAATTGAAGGCCAGCGAATAGAGGCCGACGACGGTCAGGTTGGCCAGATAATTGAGAAAGTAGCGCGAGGAATAGGTCATGATGAACGCCGAGACGTCGGAGATGATCAGCGGCGCGCCAAAGCTGAGCATGGCGCGATACTTGGCGAACTCGAAGCGGAAGCCGACCTCGCGGAACGTCGTGATCCCAAGATAGGCAATGAAGATCAGCGACGAGATCAGCGTGCTGTAAAGAATGCCGGCGACGCCCTGGTTGAGGACGACGAGAAAGTAGATATTGAGCGACAGCTGGACCGTGGTCTTAAGCAGGCTGATCAGGACGAAGCGGCCGGAACGGAGTTTGACCCGCAGGAAGACCATCGGTAGTTCGATGCCGCTGCTGAGGAACATGCTGATGAACATGATGCGGAACAGGTAGGCATTGTCGTTCGAATGGAACAGCAGTTGCGAGAACTGCGGCGCAAAGAGCAGGCAGATGCCGGCGACGGTACCCATCAAGGTGACGGCGCCGACCAGCGCGGTGGAAACCACGCGGCGTTTTTCGGCCTCGTCCTCGGTTTGATGAAAGGAGCGGACCATGGCGGTGGACAGGCCGACGCCGAAGACCGTCGAGACGATATCGATCGTGGTGGCGAGCAGCTGCAGGACGCCGTAATCAGCGGCGGTCAGATAATTGGTGTAAAGGGGGATCATCAGGAACGAGACCAGGCGTCCCAGGATGATACCGAAGGTATAGACCGAACCGTGTTTGAGAAGGGTCTTAAGCTCTCTGCTCATTGCGCTTAGAGTGTCGGAAGTTTTGGCGAAATGTACAACACGGTTTCAGTCTGGTGTTAACGATCCAGAAACTCCACTTCGGGAGCGGGAAATTTGCAGGGAGTTCTGGTCTCAATGCCGATGAATAGTATATTAGCGCCGGAGGAAACGCAAATGGCGAAAAAGCTGCTCTGCGTCGTCGGGACGCGGCCGAATTTCGTGAAGGCCGCGCCGCTGATGCGGGAACTGAATAAATACACGAATGATTTCACGACCAAGCTGGTCCATACCGGTCAGCATTACGACCAGAATCTTTCCGATTGGCTGTTCAACGATCTCGGCATGGCGCCGCCCGACATCAGCCTGGGCGTCGGTTCCGGCTCGCACACGCAGCAGACGGCCAAGATCATGCTCGGAATCGAGGAGGCCGTGATTGCGGAGAAGGCCGACATCATTGTGGTGTTCGGCGACGTCAACTCGACGCTGGCGGCGGCGGTGGTGGCGGCGAAGATGGGGGTCAAAATGGCGCACGTGGAATCGGGGCTGCGCAGTTTTGACCGCACGATGCCGGAGGAGATCAACCGCATTGTCACCGATCATTTGTCGGATTACTTATTTGTGACGGAAGAGTCGGGGATGCGGAATTTACGGCACGAAGGGATCGCGGACGAAAAGGTGTTTTTCACCGGCAATATCATGATCGACTCGCTGCTGGAGACGATCAAGGTTGCCGAACGGTCGGAGGTGCTGGAGCAGTTGGGCTTGCAGCCGCAGGGCTATGCGCTGATGACGCTGCACCGGCCGTCGAACGTCGATCATCCGGAAACGCTGCGGTACGTCCTGGAGACCATCGGGCAGGTGGCGCAGCGGATTCCGGTGGTGTTTCCGTGCCATCCGCGGACGCAGCAAAATATCGCGCGGTTCGGTTTGGAAGCGGCAACTCAGCAGGGCAACCTGATGATCACCGAGCCGCTGGGGTACGTGGATTTTTGCCGGTTGACGCACAAGTGCAAGTTCGTGCTGACTGATTCGGGCGGGATTCAGGAGGAGACGACCTACCTGCAGATTCCCTGCATTACGATGCGGGAGAACACGGAGCGGCCGATTACGGTGGATGTCGGCACCAACGTGATGACCGGCAACGACCGGGCGAAAATCCTGCAGACGGTGGCGGCGATTTTGGACGGCGCGCCGAAGCGCGGGCGGATCCCGGAGTTGTGGGACGGCCACGCAGCGAAACGGATCGTCGAAATATTGAGAAAAGTGTAAAAGCAGATAACGCTAATTCGTGACAGGCAGAGGTGCGTTGAGGTGTTTCGCTGAGTCGTTGGGCAAGACGACTTCCGAATGTTAAGGACCGGCGCACGATGGCCGGGGCAGCTTTGACGATCGGACGCAAAATGCCGCATAAAATGCTTGTCGAACTGCGTTCAAATGTTCAATTTCGGTTCAAATTCATGGCTTGAACAGGTTCGGCCGTGAAGAATCGCTACCGAGAATACTTCCGCGTTCGTAGGTCGTTGTAAGACAAGATGATGGTGAAACTGCGAAGTTCGGCTAAACCGGTATGGCGATTGCAACCAGCTATGACGGAGAACTGCCGCCATTTACTAATGATGGTCGGCGAATTCTGCGAAGCTTAAAAGACAGAGATCGGGTTATGGGAACCATGAAAATCGTGTTTGGAAAAGCGCTGTTTCTTCTTGCCGTATTGACGCTGGCCGTAGCGCAAGGGGCGCTGGCGACGAACTACTACGTTCGTCCGAACGGCAGCAACACCGCCAACGGGCTTTCATGGGCGAACGCCTGGAAGCATCCGAACTACACGAACGGGCGGATCAGCCAGGGTGACTCGGTTATCATCGCTCCCGGCCAATATGACACCTGTTACATCACACCGCCGCGCGGCGGCAGTTTGCCGACCGTGTATGCCTGTTCGTCGCTGACGATGCGCAGCGCGACGATTTTGTCCAGCGGTTTGCCGGTGACCGGCGGCTGGACGGTATACTCCGGCAACGTTTATCGCTCAACCAATACGATTCCGGTGCGCTGGAATTCCTGGTATGGCGACGGACAGATGACCTGCTCGCAGGACAATATCCTGCTGCACCAGGAACGGTCGCTGGCCGATGTGAATGCGGAGGGTGAAGCGTACTACAACACGTCAACGCGCTACTTGTATGTGTATGTGCGAGGCGGGGGAACGCCGGCAAACTACACGATTCGCCAGTCACAGAGTCCGGTGGTAAATTTCGACTACGGCAACCAGGACAAGATCATTTTTGACGGCCTGACCCTTGACCTGGGCGTGCAAGGCGTCATCGTGATTGCGAGCGCCAACAGCAGCGACACCGATGCGCCGGACTCGATCGTGGTTCGCAACTGCAATATCCAAAACGGCGGCAGCACGTCCCCGGCCTCCAATCCGGCACTGGTGTACTCCGGGAATCCGGGCATTGCCTCAACGAATGATCTTGGCCATTTCTTCACGGCCGTCAACGACACGTTCCGCTATTGCTGGGCCGATGACGCGGTCGACGAGCACAATGGCAACGGTATCGGTTTTTATGTGCAGGCGAACGTGTTGTGCTCGGCCTCGGTCTTTTTGGATCTCAAGGGCGTCTGTATCAACTTCAAGAACGGGTACAGCGCCAGCGTCAACATCGCCAACAATGTGATCATGGATAACAAGTTCATCGGCGGCGCGCTGGGCGTGCGCATAGCCGCGCACACCGACTCGATCATCGTTTGCGGCAACCAATTCATCAACCAGACCTATCGCGGGCTGGTGGCGTCAAGCAGCTCGGGAACGCCGCAAGCCTACAATCGCGTCAAAGTCTTCAATAACACATTCTATAACGTACCGACGGCGATCCTGATGTCGCCGACGGCGGGTGGAACAGGTTCAAAGAACGAGGTGCGTTACAACCTGATTTTTGATACAACCTCGTTTACCAATTCGATTGCATTCGTCACGCAGGGCGGTGAGGCGCCGCAACAATCGCCGGCGTTGGAGACTTACTGGTCGGCGGACTCGAACATGTATTACCACGGCAGCGGGTCGTTTAGCTGCGCGTTCACTTCAAATTCAGGGTATTCGGGTTCATCGTGGACGAGCTGGCGCAACGCCGGTTTTGACGTGCGCGGGTTGAACGGGACGAACCCGGGATTTGCGGCCTCCGACCAGGCCGATCTGGCGCGTTACGCCTCGGCGCAGGAGATGAACCGGACTTACGCGGGCAAGACCTGGACGCGTTTCGGCGCGTGGCAGCCGGGCGGCGGCGAGCCGTGTTCGGCGCCAAGTTCGGTGGTGCTGGTTTCGCCGGCGGACGGCGCGACCAATCAGACGCAGCCGTTGACGCTCGACTGGAACGACCTGACCGACGCGACGTCGTACCAGGTGCAGGTCGACAACAACTCGAATTTTGGCAGCCCGGAGGTCAGCCAGAGTACCGTGTCCTCCGGCTACGTGGTGACCGGGCTGGCGGGTGGCACGACGTTCTACTGGCGCGTGCGCGCGCAGAACGTTTGCAGCTACGGCCCGTGGACATCGGCGCGTGCCTTTACGACTGCCTGTCCGCTGCCGGGGACGCCGACGTTGGCTACACCGGCGGACGCCGCGACCGGCCTGACGCAGCCGGTGACGCTGGATTGGGCGGACGTCAGCGGCGCCACCAACTATCAGATTCAAGTGGACGACCAATCGGCGTTTTCCAGTCCGGCGGTCGACCAGACCAGCGCGACTTCGAATCTCGCGGTGTCGAGTTTGTCGGCATCGGTGACCTATTATTGGCGCGTGCGGGCACAAAATGCCTGCGGTTGGGGTAGCTGGAGCACGGCGCGCTCATTTAGTACAGCTTGTTCGACTCCGGCAACGCCGACCCTGGTCAGCCCGGCCAATGGCGCAACCGGCGTGGCCAAGCCGGTGACTACCGACTGGGGCGATGTCTCAGGGGCGACCAATTATCAAGTGCAGATTGACGACAATTCCGATTTTTCCAGCCCGGTGGTCGACCAGCAGTCGGCGACTTCGAGCTACTCGACCTCGGCGCCGGTCGACGGCATCACCTATTATTGGCGCGTGCGCGCGCAGAATGCCTGCGGCTGGGGCAGTTGGAGCGGCAGTCGGACGTTTATGACTTCGACGCCGGATGTGACGCCGCCGACGATCGGCAGCGTGACGGCGACCGAAATAACCGAGAATTCGGCGCTGATCACCTGGACGACGAACGAAGTGGCGAGCACGCAGGTGAACTATGGATTGACGACCTCCTACGGTTCAACGACCGCGCTCAATGCGACGCTGGTAACAGCGCACGCGCAGATATTGACCGGCCTGTCCGCGTTGACGACCTATCACTATCGCGTTCGTTCAACCGACGCGGCCGGCAATGAAGGGGTCAGCGGCGACTTCTCGTTCACAACCCTCAGCAATCTGGCGGACGGCATGGCGCCACACGTGTCGGGTACCTATCCGGGTTACGATTCGCTGAATGTGACGGACGGCGTGTATGACCCGTTCGGGGCGGAGGCGACCACGTGGGCAGCCGAGAGCGCGACCAACCCGCATTGGGTCGAGGTTGACCTCGGTTCGACGCGGCAGATTCAGCGCGCGGCGGTGTACTGGGCGTGGAACGCCACGCAGAGTCGCTGGATGACCTCGCAGCAATTTCGCTTTCAGACCTGGAACGGTTCGACTTTCACCGATGTGACCACGGTTAACACCAGCGCGGCCGACAGTTGTACGTATGTCGACTTTACGCCGGTAACGACCTCGCGCATCCGGTACTACCAGCCCGCCAACATGGGGCCGGCGACGTACCCGACGGTGGCGTGGCTGAGCGAGCTGGCAGTTTTCGGCGTGACGGCGCCGACGGTGCCGACGTTGGTGAGTCCGATCGGGGGCGCCTCGGTGGGCACCCTCACGCCGACTTTGACCATTAACAATTCGACCGACCCCGACGGGCATGCCATCGTCTATGACTTCCAGGTTTCGACTTCGTCATCGTTCAGCTCAATCACGGCGCAGGCAGCGAGCCTGGCGCAGGGGGGCGGCGCAACGACCGCCTGGACAGTCAACACGACGCTGACCAACGGGACGACCTATTACTGGCGGGCGCGGGCGTATGACGGTTTCCTCTACTCGAATTACTCGACCACGGGATCATTCGTGGTGGGCACGAACACCGCACCGAGCGTGCCGGTGTTGGCGAGTCCGGCGACGGGTTCGCAAGTGGGCACCCTGACGCCGACGCTGACCATCAACAATTCGACCGACGCCGAGGGCAATACCATCACATACGATTTTCAGGTATCGACCTCGACCTCGTTCAGCACGATTGCGGCGCAGGTGACCGGCGTGGCACAAGGAGCGGGCGGTCAAACCTCGTGGATTGTCAGCACCAACTTGACGACGGGGACGACCTATCACTGGCGCGTGCGCGCTTACGACGGGGCGTTGTATTCAAGCTGGGCAGCTTATCGGTCGTTTACGGTGGCGGTCAATACGGCGCCGACGGTGCCGGCATTGTCGAGTCCGGCAGCGGGTGCAACCGTGACGACGTTAACTCCGACCTTGGTGTTGACCAATTCGACCGACGCCGAGGGCAACACCATCACCTATGATTTCCAGGTGTCCACGTCTTCGTCGTTCGCGACGATTGCGGCGCAGGTGACCGGCCGCGCCCAGGGAACGGGCACAACCTCGTGGGTCGTTAGCCCGGACCTGGTTAACGGCACAACCTACTACTGGCGGGCGCGGGCGTATGATGGGTCGCTATACTCGGCGTATTCGTCGTCGCGCACCTTTGTGGTCAGCGTCAACACGCCGCCGGGAAGCCCGGGACCGTTGTCGCCGGAGAACAACGGGCGCGTAATCGACATGACGCCGGATCTGGTGGTGAGCAATGCCAACGATCCGAACGGCGATGCGTTGACTTACCAATTCCAACTTTACAATGAGAGCGGCAGCACGCTGTTGTCGCAGTCGACGATGCTGGCGCCGGGAGCATCCACCTCGCAGTGGACGGTGCCGTTCACGCTGGCGAACAAGACGAAGTATCAATGGCGGGCGCGCGCCTACGACAACCAGGCATACTCGAACTGGACCTCGGCGCAGTACTTCCGCACCAATCGCCGGCCGCTGTCGCCGACGCCGGTTTCGCCGATCGACGGCGACACTGTCTTCGGATCGGTACACCAGTACATCGTCAACAATGCCAGCGATCCGGACGGCGACTCGTTGACCTACGAGTTCGAAGTTTATTCCGACTCGCTGTTGACCGAGCTGGTGGAACGGCAGGTGTCGGTAACGCCGGGTGCGACGACGACCAGCGCGATCTCGACGACCGGCTACATCAATAACCACTTCTACTGGTGGCGGGCCCGCTCGAACGACTCGACGCATACATCCGACTGGTCTCCGACGGAGATGTTCTACCAGCGCGAAATGGTGCTGGATGTCACGGATGCGCCAAGTGCCGATGCGCCGAGCGATGGCGCGATCGAGCGGACGGTGAATCCGCAGTTCCGGATCAGTTGGGTGGGTGCGACGGACAGCAGTGTCTGTGTGTTCGAAATCGCCCGCGACATCGAGTTTGTCGACCTGGTCAGTGGCGGGAGCGTGCGCGGCTCGGGCACGGCGGCGGAGTGGGTGCCGGACGAACCGCTAACGGAGGGCCGCTATTATTGGCGCGCCAAGCGGGGCGAGAGCGGCTATTCGAAGGTCAATGCGTTTACGGTGGCCGCGCCGATCTACCTTTCGCCGACGCAGTTTACCTATGATCTCGAGGGCTTGACCCTGCATAACCTCCCGGCAGGATCGCGGTTTGAGGTCTTCACGGCGTCAGCGACCCGCGTCTACGAGCGGGAAAACCTGGCCGGGGAGTATGTTTGGGACGGCCGCAACGCGAACGGCGAAAAACTGGGTCCGGGTGTCTTCCTGTGGTACGTGCGCTACGACGACAAGAACATCTCCGGCAAGTTCATCGTGATTCGGTAGCACGAGAGCGCACGCCAAGGACAGCGGAAGGGAAGGAGCCAGGCTCCTTCCCTTCTTTTTTTATTGGTGGCTGGATGTTTACTCGAGCCGGAGATTGTCGAGGTACAGCTGCAGCGGCTGCCGCAATTGCGAAGAGAAGAGAATGATGTTGGCGATGCTTTCCATGTCCATCTTGCGGCCGGCCGGGGCGTTTTCGACGTCGGCCAGCGGAATAACGTAGCGGTTGAGCCCGGGCATGATGGTCAGGCGTCGGCCGTAGCGATCCCAATCTTCGAGATTGTGGCGAGAGTCGTCGATACGAAAGCCGATCTCGTAAACGCTATCGGCGGCGGAGAAGATTTCGAAGCTGAAACTTTGGTAGCCGCGCCAACGGGGGTAGGGGTATTCGATATCGAAATTCGAGGAACGCGCCGGCAGGAGCAGCAGGCTGCCGACGCGGCGGCTGGTGTTACCGCTCCAGGCGGGCGGTGTCGTGACGATGTCAAACTTCGCTTCCTTCCACCCGACGAATTGCCAATCAAGATACGATTCAAAATCCATGATCACCGGAAACTGCGCGCGCCGATGGAGGTGAGCGAGCGCCAGGATGACGAAGGGGATATAAGCCGTCAGGAACAAGGCAGTGAAGGCGAGTCGAATCGCCGACCGCTTGAACGGGAGGCGCAGCCAGCTTTGATCACCGAAACTGCGGTCAAAGGTCGCGGCGACGCCGAGGAACGCGAGAGCGCCGATAACATCGTTTACGAAGTCCATCAGGCTGGCGTCGCGCGGGCCGATGATCTGGCCTAATTCGGTCAGCAAGCCGAGCACAGTCGCACCGACAAAGGCGATGAGATAGTGGCGGATCGGTTCGCCATTGCGCCGCACCAAGACGCGGGCAAGGAGCAGCATGGCGATCGCGACTACTCCAAACAAGAGAGCATGGCCGGCGTTGGTGAATTCGCGCCAGACGCGGGTTTGTTCGGGCAGATCGATGCCGTCCAGGACGAAGACGGCCAGAAGCAGCGCGGCCAGCGCGAAAATGATCTTGAGGCGTTTAGTCATGGGTGAGAATCAAGGCAATCGCAAGCGTAAGGCAAGCGCGTTTTCCGATCAGGGTTACAAGAGGTAGGGGCGAATGGCGGCGGCGATCAATTTATTGCCGCGCGGACTGAAGTGATAGCCGTCATTGAGATACAAGTCGCGGGGGGGCAAACCGCTGTGACGGAAGACTTCGCGGATGTCGAGCACGACGTGACCGTGGGCCCGCAGCGAATCGAGGAGTGTGTGATAATGGTCCGGCAGGAAGCGGCGCCAGCCGGGCGGCTGGACAACTTCAATGTCCGGGAACAGCAGGTAGACGACGTGCGCCTGATTGGTGGCGGCGTCAACATCGAGTTCGTCCATCAAGCGCAATTCCAGCGGTAGCGACTCCTGGTTGCCGAGCAGCAAACGCCGAAGGTTCCCGAGGCGGTGAACGAATGATCCCACCGAGGCCGCAATCGGTGTGAAGGCGCACTCCTCGTACTCAGTAAAGCGGTCGTGGAACCCTTCAGTGACCGAAACCGCCTTGAGGAAATCACCCTTCGACAGGTAACTGCTCCACAGCCCAGGAGACGGCGGCTCCAGCCAGATCAGCCCGGTGTCGTTCAGCACCGCCCGCGGCTTGACGAAGGGCATGTCGTCGACATCGAAGTGAAAGCGGAAGGGGAGATAGCGATTGAGCAGTCCTTGCGAGCCGGCGCCGGGCAGGCCGACGACCAGATGGGTCGCGTTGAACGGGGCGAGACGGCGCTCATATTGCAGCACCACTTGGTCCAACTCATAGCGCATCGAGCCGAAGTTGAGGGCTTCGATCAGCGAGTCCTCCAGTTGCGCCGACATCGATTGTTCGACCGGAATCACGGCGCTGCCGTTCATCAGGGAGCTGCCGAGGAAGAGCGCGCGCACCGGTTTGGTGCGCTCGCGGGTGAACGGATGGGTCGAGCGGGAACCGAGGCTGTCGATCTGCCAGTAGCCTTCGCCGGACACGGGGCGATTGCGCTAGCCGAGCAGGTCGTCGTACATGAAGTACCGGTGGGTGCCATCGAGGAATTTCGTGGTCGCGGTTTTGCAACCATCGGTGAGATAGAGACTGAGATAAAGTCGTTGCGGCAGGAACTTCGGCGCGAGAAACGTCGCGATGAATTCGGCCGCCAGCAGAAAGCCGATCGTGTAGAAGAGCGTCGGCGAGCCGTCGTGCAGGCGTCTCAGGAAACTGGGCCGCCGGGAGTCGTGTTCGCCGCGGGCGCGATCAGAACTGGAAGTAGACGAATGGTTGGACATCCGAAATCCTTGCATGGAACAGGAACACAATCTTGGCCGCATAGGCGGCAGCTCTAGCCCAGTTGGGGATCCGCGGCACGGCGACGCCGCGGTGCTCGATCCACCAGCCGGCAGCGTGGTCGACCGGCAGCGAAAGGAAAGCGATCCACAGCAGCGGGTTCATCGGGATAATCGCGCTGCCAGGCGAGCTGAAGAGACCGGCGGTATATTCGGCGGCAGTCGCGAAATCGGGTGCGCGGAAGAAGATTCGGGTGAGGCAGACCACGGACTGGGTGAGCAGCCAGGCGACGGCAACGCCGAGCGCCGGCGGTAGAATCGGCGCGAGCGCATAGCGTTTCTTGAAGTTGCGCCAGAGCCGG
>JADYYF010000128.1 GCA_020853795.1 Candidatus Zixiibacteriota bacterium | reverse complement strand
TACTCACGCTGGTTGAATCCAGAGATACAGTGATGACCGCCAAAACGAAAGCTGACACCGACATGTCAATTGCATCACGATTCATCGGCAGACTCCCGACCGCGGTTGGAGTTCTTGCCGTCGTCTCCTGCCTTGTTCTCACGGGGACATCGCAGGCATCCGAACTTCCCGATACGGCAGCAATTCCAATGCCGCCGGTGATTGTCACGGCCGGTCGTTTACCGCAATTGGTGCTCACGGCGCCGCTGGCCTACGACATTCTCCGTCCGGGGTCCGACTCTCCGCACCGGGGCAATGGTCTCAACGAACTCCTCGCAACGGTCCCCGGCGTACTCGCGCAATCACGCTCCGGCAGCCAGGACGTGCGTATCACCATTCGCGGATTCGGCGCCCGTGGCGCCGGCGAGCGGTCGAACGCGGGCACGTCGCGCGGTGTTCGGATCTTGCTCGATGGTTTCCCCGAGACCGAACCAGATGGTCGCACGTCCTTCGACTTGATCGACCCGGCCGTCTACAGTTCGGTCGAGGTCGTCCGCTCGAATGCCTCCTCGCTTTGGGGCAACGCTTCCGGCGGTGTCGTCAATATCAGCACGATACCCGATTTCACTGAACCCTACCTGCGCACACAAGCCAGTTTTGGCGACTTCGGTTTCCACAAGGAAGTCGTCACGGCGGGACTGTTCGTCGGGCAGGCCAAATTGGATATCGCGCTGGTCAATTCCGGCTTCGACGGCTGGCGTGCGCACTCGGCGAGTAGCCGAAAACTGTTGAATCTGGCGCTGGCGTCGGTCCTGGGGCCGCGCACGGCCCTCGAGGTCTACCTGGCCGCGGCCGCAAACAAGTTTCGTATCCCCGGCCCGCTCACGCGCGCGCAATTTGCGACCGATCCAAGCCGCGCCCAGGATGATACTCTGGATTTCAAACCGACCTATGTCCAGCGTGACGAACGTCGCTTCAATCGGCTGGGCCGCCTCGGACTCCGGCTGGAGCATCAACTCAACGATCGCAATGGCGTCATCGCGTCGGTGTTTGTCAATCCAAAGTACCTGCAACGCTCCGAACGAAATACGTTTCGCGACTTCACGCGCATTCATTTCGGTGGCAGTGTGCTCTACCGCAATTCCGCCCGACTCGGCGCCTCCTGTGAAAATGTCGTCATGGCGGGGCTCGATGAAGCGTATCAGGATGGCGCGATTCTCTTCTATAATCTTCAGGACGGCCGGCGCGGCGACACGATCGCCAGTGACAAACGCGAGGGTGCAAACAACTTCGGCGTGTTCGCCGAGAATCAACTTACGATTGCGGAACGGCTCGTCATCACCTTGGGTGCCCGCTTCGACGATGTTACCTACTACTACGATGACCACCTGGCGCCGCAATTGAACGCGCGCAAGTCGTTCACCGGGCTCACGCCCAGAGTTGGCGTGACTTACCACATCGGCGCCGAAGATCAACTCTACGCCGCTCTCGGCGGCGGCATCGAAGTCCCGGCCGGCAACGAAACCGACCCGGCCGGTACCGATGGTCTCGATACCGTCACCGCGATCAACCCGCTCCTCGATCCGATTCGCTCCTCGACGATTGAAGTGGGCAGCCGGCACACGAGATCGTTCGGTCCGGACGCGCCGGTTGAGCAGGTGAGCTGCGGCGGAGCACTCTACTGGATTACAGTCAGAAATGACATCGTACCGTACCGCGGTGGTCGCTTCTATTTCACTTCGGGCAAGACCCGGCGTCTGGGACTGGAGCTTGAAGTAGTCGCGAGTCTGCGCTCCGGACTTGATCTACAAGCCGCACTGACGATCATGCGTAACCGCTATGTCGAGTACACCATCGACTCCGTCCATTATGGCCGCCCCGGCGCCATCGCCGATCTGGCGGATAAGGAAATGGCCGGCCTTCCCGAGCTCTTCTATCACGTCAATCTGCGCTATTCGCCGTCGTTCTTCTCCCATCTGTTTGGCGAGGTCGGGGCTCAAGGTGTCGGCAAGTATTTTGCGGATGATCTGAATTCAATCACGGTCTCGGCTCACAATCTCGTCAATGTCCGATTCGGTCTGAATGACGTGTCGTTAGTGCGGCGAAAAGTCTCGTTGTCCGTGGCGGCCAGTGTCGAGAACCTGACCGATCAGCGCTATGCGGCTTCCGTCTATATCAACCCGGATCGCGGCCGCATCAGTGGCGCGCCGGTGTATCTGGAGCCGGGGCTGCCCCGGAATCTCGCGATCACGACTTCACTGAAATGGAATCTATAGTGAGCGCGGCGCTCGCTAATGGTGCACGGTCACCCCGCGTGTCTCCAAGGTCGGTATCAGCACATTGATAGAATACTGCGATAGCGGATTTCCTTCCAGATAGACCACATCTCCCGACAGCAGCCCGGTATTGTTGACGAGTGGCATGATGTCGGTGATCTGATTGTTGGTCAACTTCAATTCACGCAAGCCAGCTAACGCCGCCAGCGCTGAGATGTCGCTGATCTGGTTCTGCATGAGATTGAGCGCTTCCAGCATGTACAACCCCCGCAACGGTTCCACGGAAGTGATCTGGTTGAACGCTAATCCGCAAATCTGCGGTCGCTTCAGATGGCTCATGAAGCCGATCTCCGTCAGGTTCATGCGATCAAAGCCACAATCACTCAGAAAATAGAGCCCGTAGAGCGGCGAGAAGTCGGTGACCTGTGTGCCCCACAAGATCAACTGCTGCAGCGAATCGACCGAGGCCAGCGGTCCGATATCGCTGAGCGGATTATCATCGAGGTGAATTTGGCGCAAACTTTTCATTCCCGCCAGCGGCGTCAAATCGCTGATCTGGTTGCGCGCCATGTACAGTCCGGCCAGGAGCGGCAGTCCACCGATCGGCGTGAGGTCGACGACCTCGTTGTCGGTGAAGTTGGCAACTCTTAACGAGGTGAAATGTTCCATGCCGTTGAGCGACTGGATTCCGGCATCCTGAATGACCACCTGCCAGATCGTGTCGACATCCGCACTCAGGATATCACCTGTGGACCGTCCCAGTCGCGCCCGGATCGCCTGCTCCAGCATCGGATCACTGAACACCACCTTCACGAGCGCCGCGCACTTCACTGAGACGCAATTTGAAAGCGCGCTCCAATTCCCGCGATCGTCGGCTGATTTGAGTGCGAAGAAGTGCGTCGCCCCCGGCGTCAATCCGTCGACCGGCCACTGCTGCACGTGCCCGGCCGGTAGCAGCCCCGGCACCGAGGTGATGACAACAGCACTGGCAAAGTTCTGCGTCGTGATACTGTCGAATGAAACTCGCAAGTCATACTGGTCCACCATCCCGCCGGAACCGTCATCGCGTAGATCAGCCGGCGTTGTCCACTGCAGCATCGCCGTCTGCGCAGTCGACGAGAGAACTTCTAAGTCAGATATTGCCGTTGGCGGCGTGCCGTCCGTGTCCTCATCTTCAACCTGCGAAGACTTGGAGCAGCTCGTGAGCCAACCGTCCGCCGCCAGTGTCAGCGACACCAGCATCGCCGTGAGGAGATGCGACAGCTTCATACGAAAACGCATGGAGTGACTTCCTTTCAAGACTCGAAACAGCCCGGAAGATACGATCGATTATGCTGGAAGATAGCGATCGCAGGCGGCAAAATGGTCAGAAAACTCAATTATACAGGAATCACAAGCTTGTGCCCCGGAATTCACAACAAGCCGATCAAAAGACCACTTTTGTCGTCTGGTTAAGATTTCGAGGCATGAGATGCCGTACAGAGCATCACCCTGGTCGAAGCATGCAGTTATCGACCAAGCCCGCGGAACAGCCCTCTACCCTAAAGCCGTGTTGCGTTGAATGTGTCGCCCTGACTGACATCGCCCGTCTGATAACCTTTCATGAACCAGCGCACACGCTGCTCGGAAGTGCCATGGGTGAAGGCATCCGGGACGACGTAGCCCTGAGTCTGCTTCATGATTCGGTCATCGCCGACGGCCGCCGCGGCATTCATTCCTTCTTCGATATCCCCTTGTTCCAGCAAGCCCGCGGTGCGCTCGGCATAATGCGCCCAGACCCCGGCAAAGAAATCGGCCTGAAGCTCCATCTTCACCGTCAGGCGATTGTACTCGGTCTCACTCAGCCGGCCTTGCTTGGATATTACCTGCTCGGAAATCCCCAGCAGATTCTGCACATGATGGCCGACCTCGTGGGCGATGACGTACGCCAGGGCGAAATCGCCGTGCGCTCCCAATTGCGTCTGCATCTGGGCAAAATAATTCAAGTCGATGTAGACCTTCTCGTCAGTCGGGCAATAGAATGGTCCGACTGCAGCGCCGGTGTAGCCGCAGGCCGACGAAATCTGATTCGAGAATAATACCAGCCTCGGCTCGCGATAGATCTGGCCCGCCTCCCGGAAAATGCGATTCCAGACGTCCTCAGTCTCAGCCAGGATAACGCCGACGAACTGCCCCTCCTGTACTTCCGCTTCACTCAGCGGTTGATCGACTGCCGCCGGGATCTCCACTCCGGTTTGCGGCAATGTTTGCAGTGCTTCCTCCGGATTGCCACCAAGGAGCATGACCAACAGCACGATGACGATACCGCCAATGCCGCCGCCGACCGCCATCTGCTTGCCGCCGAACCGGCGCTGATCCTCGACGTTATCACTTACCCTCCGGCCTTGCCATTTCATATTCAGTTCCTTTCCATTGCGAAGTGGCGCGTCTCTCGGTCTGGGACATGCACCCAACTTCTGGGCGTTTCCTGGTGATCAGCATAGTATTCGAATCGATGATTGTCAAACAACCGCAATGCACCGGGGTCCCGCCTTCACAGGGATATCCTGTGGGGGGAGTCGTTGCCAGGCAGACGAATGACCTGTGAGTGAAGCTACTCGATACTGACGCCTGAACAGAAGCAGCTCAGTTCTCTTTCTGCCGACTCCGGTAGCTTTCGGCTTTCAGATCCAAACGTCGTATGTTATGATTGATGGAACTCATTGGGGAATGGGTTGCGTGAAGCGCACCTTGGAGTGTGGACAATTGCAGTTGAGGTCAGCCAACTGCCTCGCACTCTCCGTCTGACCGGAAAGCTAAGACAGTAGTTCTTGTGAGAACGCTCAGGCAATTGAAGCGATTAATCGTGGCAGTGGTCGGTTTCACAGTACTGGCTATTGGCCTGGCGATGATCGTTCTGCCGGGCCCTGCTATCGTCGTCGTTCCGACCGGCCTTGCGATCCTCGCCGCTGAATTCGCCTGGGCCAGAAAATTGCTACAACGGATGAAAGAGAAGTTGAAATTGGCACCAAGCGGAAATACTACACCTACGAAAACCGATAGCAGACAGGTTTGAACTCTATGCGTGCTCTCAAGAGCATCGTCTCGTCGCGAGCATTCGATAGACTCTGGTTAGTTCTAATCGTCCTTTCCAGCATCCTTCTCGGCCTCCTCAGTTATCCCACCATTGTTGTCTCCCAGGGGAGGTGGCTTGGACCGCTCGAGACAGTGATCCTCTGGCTGTTCGTAGCGGAAGTCGTGATGCGGATCGGAGCACACTGGCCACGACCCTGGGAGTACCTTTTCAGTGGGTGGAACCTCTTTGATCTGTTCGTTGTCCTTGCATCCGTTCTGCCGATTCACAGCGAGGCAGCTTCGGTTTTCCGACTGATCCGGGTGTTGCGCGCGCTGCGACTGCTTAAGGCCGTTCCCGGTCTGCAGGTAGTGGTCCGCGGCATGTTCAAGAGTGTCGCCTCGCTCGGCTACATCAGCCTGATTCTGTGCATACATTTTTACATCTTTGGATTAGCAGGGATAAAGCTGTTCGGACCATTGGATCCTGAGCATTTTGCCTCTCTGGCTGATGCCTTCCTGACCTTGTTCCAGGTCGTGACGTTGGAAGGTTGGGTCGATGTCATGCACGGGCTGATTGCCGCCGGCGCGAGCCAGGTGGTCGCGGTTACTTACTTCGTCTCATTCATCCTGATTGGCACAATGGTGATCATGAATTTGGTCATTGGTGTCATCATCAACGGAATGATGGAGTCACAGAAGGAACTTCTGGCCGATGCCTCCCGCACGAAATCCTCCGATGACATGGTGATCCAGGAAATCAATCAACTTGATCTACTTGTAACCTCACTCAGGGACGAAGTTGCGCGACTCAGGTCGCTCTTGTCGGAGCGCCGGCAGTGATTCCGAAGACGCCCCTCGGTCGCATCAGTACACCTCCGGGAGCTTATTGAGAAGTTGCTCCACCATCTGTTAAAGGAGGCCCGGCGCGACCACATGAACGAGGCTACGATCGACACCGCTGTGATAAGCGTTACCGCTTCCAGCAATCTGGTAACAGGGAACCTGCAGCGACCAGATGATGCTACTCTGATCCCGGCGAAGACTTGAGAGCGCCTTGAACGATAGGGGCAGATGGCCTATCTGATGGCGAGGTGGACAGGACGCGAACGCGCGACCAGTCCGCAGGTTCGGATCAGCATGACTTCAATCCAGCAGCTAACTGACCAGTTGTGCTGGTCCATTGCGCTACGGCCGGTATCGGCCAGATAATGCTGTCGGCCCGACTAAAACTTGTATAAGTTTTGATTACAAGAACGATGGGGGGAGGGAGCGATGATGAAGCTACCGTCAGTCGCGCAGATTGGAGCAGAGTGCAAGCGGACACTTTGGCGATTTCCAGTGGTGCTCTCTTGCGCCATCCTCGGAGTCGTCGTAGCCATCTTTCTTGTGCAGCATGAAGGTCCCGCTCAGCCGACTGTCCTCTTCAATCTTCTGCTCGCATCGATCCTGGCTATTCCATTCCTGACCGCAATCAAGCTGGCGACGGAACGGGCGGGGTCAAGCGGCGGCCGCGCCTGGATCGGACAATTGTTCGGCGCAATTCTCGTCGTGATGTACGCGCTGTCCGTTCCGACCGACCTGCCCCGCGCACCAATGTATCATGTCATGCGATTTGCCGCATTCGCAGTTGCTTGTTGCCTCTTGCTCTCAATCCTGCCGTTCTGGCGCAAGGGAGAACGCAACGGATTCTGGCATTTCAACAGAATCATCGTCTTCAGAATCGTACTTGCCGGGGTATTTGCCGTGGTGCTCTTCGGTGGTCTGGCCCTGGCGCTTGCCGCCCTCGACAATCTCTTCGGAATGGAAGTACCGGCGAAACGGTATTTCGAACTCTGGATTCTGACACTCGGCTTCTTTGTCGTCCCCTTTATTCTGGCCGGAATACCGGAGGACCTGAACGCGCTCGATGCCGTCAGCGAATACTCCCGGCCGGTGAAATTGTTGGGTCAATACGTCCTTCCGCCGCTGGTGCTGGTCTATTTCGTTATTCTCTACGCCTATATCGCCAAAATCATCGTTGTCTGGAACTGGCCTCAGGGCTGGGTTGGGCGGCTCATTCTGGGGTTCTCTGCGACCGGAATTCTCGCCCTGTTTGTGCTCGATCCGTTACGCGAGAAACTTGAGTCGCTCTGGATCAAGAAAGCATCGCGCTGGTACTATCTCATTCTGCTTCCCGTGATTGTCGTGCTGTTTCTGGCCCTGTGGCGGCGCATTTCCGAATATGGTCTGACCGAAGACAGATATCTGGGGCTGGCCGCCGGGATCTGGTTGATCGTTATTGCGGGCTACTTCCTTCTCAGCCGTACGAAAAGCATCAAGATCATCCCCGCCTCTCTTTGTGTCTTCACGTTTCTGATCGCCATCGGCCCGTGGGGAATGTTCAGTGTCTCTGAGCAGAGCCAGATCCGCCGACTCAAGGAGATGTTGGTAGCCGACTCGATCCTGGTGAACGGTACGGTGCAGAAGGCCACGTCGCCGGTACCTGTTGAGCACGAAGTCGAGATCAGCGCGATTCTTTCCTATTTGTATGAAGTGCATGGTTTCTCCCGCATCGAGCCCTGGTTCTCCGAAAGTCTCCGTCCGGACACTGCCGATAGCCGCAGCCGGTTCACACAGGCGTCAGAGGTTGCGGAAATGATGGGAGTAAAGTTCAACCTTTATTACTCACCCGGGCGGGACAAGTACTTTCGTGTCGCCATTGATCCCAATGCTCCGATAATGATCTCCGGCTATGACCAACTGGTGCGAGTCGCATACCACCGACCTTGGAAGGACGCTGACCAAGCCGATCTGCCGGACACCGGCGCGATCGAAATCATCGCGGATTCAGTATCCGTGGCTCTTGTTGCCGACAGCGCTGCGTTCGATTCACTGAAGATCTCGCTTCGCCCCTTGTTCGACCAAGTAATCGCGGCATACGATGATGTCCGCGGTTCAAGAATACCCAGTGATAAGGCCGCTATGGAGTTCGAGACCGCGAGATACAAAGCCAAAGCGGTGATATTGCAGGCGCACTTCGAGCAGCAGGACAGCGTCTTCGTGGCCAATTCCTATGATGCCCTGATCTTCTATTCTCGAAAATAGCAGGGATTTGGAGACATCACGCCTCAGTCATTTCGATCTTCTCTGCCAGGATCGGATCCAACGCGAAGTGTCCATATGCCCTCCCTCGATCAATCTGCCAATTTCGGCATGTCCATAAGGAGGAGGGAACGACCCTGTTGCCGCAGAATCTTTGCCGGCGCTCTTCCTGGCGTCAATGGCGGGGACCTGTCGGGTCCGCTGATTGCGGCGGGCCTGAGTTGCGCTCCGCTTTTCCAACGGGCTCTCGCTGTGGAGCCTTTCGCTTGTGTGCGACTTCGCTCCTTGCTCTCTTCCGTTACAAAGTAACCGCTTCTTCAGGCGAGGTCGATCCTATCAAAGCGGAATCAAGGTGATTTCACGTCTCGTTCTTGTCGCCGCAGCGGGCCAAGCGTCCACCTTCTCAGTTGACTAACGGAGATGATTCGGGAAACAGGAGCGGCACCGACTTCACCCTCCCCGAACTTCTGCGAGTTTCAGATTCACGATCCGATTACACTATGCCGCGATGGGCGGTAGGCGATGGAAGATAATCGGATACTGACTAACGATTGATGACGAAACTGTCCACTGCGAAAGGCAGCAACGGCTATTACCGCGCTATCCTGAATGGCTGGAACCTGCGGTAGGTGAGCGATCGCCAGACCCATTCAGCGGGTCCAAACTTGAAGCGTCTGAGCCACCAATGAGAAAATCCGACCTGCACTGCAAAGATTATCAGCCACATGGGGAGTAGCATGGCAACACCTACTTTACCCATAAGCGCCGGTCCAGAGAGGAAAGCGTAAAATAGCCACAAGCCGATGATTGTTTGGGTCAAGTAATTGGTGAGCGCCATCCGTCCGACGGGCGCCAGCAAATGAAGTAGTTTCGTCCACCGTTCACGTTGAATCAGAAGCGCAAGACCGCAGGCAAAAGCGGCTGTGAAACCAAGGTACCCGATCTCATAGAGCGATCTTACCGCCGTCCTCCACCAGCCGGTAACCGCGTATCCGTGTCCCTGGAGTAACGGCAGGGAGGCAAAAAGCGCGTTTCCGGCAAGGCCAAGAAGTATGCCCCAAACAAACACCTTACGGAAGAGAGGTCGATTCTTGCTCAGATCATGAAAGAGCATGACTTGGCCGGCCCAGAGACCCAAGAGCAAGCGGCCAAATATGGCCAGCTGATAGGCTACCTGACCCGGAGACGCGGTTGTGCTCCAATCGTAGAGCCAGTTCAGCCGCAGCATCTCCGCGTAGGATCCAAGGCTGAAAGCCGTGAAGGCCTGCGCATCGAGATTGCTCGCTTCACGCGCGGCAGGATACAGCATACTGGCGATGCGCCCTCCCAACGGCGCGATCACGATTGAAATCGTGAGGGCGAGCATCAGAATAGTCCGGGGGCGAAGTCTGATGAACAAAGGAAGCAACATCCCCCAAAGTGCATAGAATCGAAGGATATCCCCCCACCAGAGTAGCCAGCCATGGACGGCTCCAAAAACAAAGAGCCATCCAATGCGCCGATAGAACCTACCGATCCCGGTTGACCCGCGCGCCTGGGCCCGCTGAATCTGAATGGAGAACCCCAGCCCGAACAGAAAGGCAAAAAGTCCCAGGAACTTGTTTTCCGCGAAGAAGTGGATCAGGAAGTTCACCACCATATTGGCAGCCGCAAAGGGAAGAAGCTCCCGTTGAGCGTCAGTAATGTACCCGTCCCCGGAAAAGATGACCAGGTTGACGAGGCATACGCCGAGAAGGGCAAACCCTCTGAGCACGTCGATGAATTCGATTCTCTCAGTGTCTGCAATAGGCTGAAACCATTTGCCGCTTGCGGAATTGCCGGACATAGTAGTCTAAACCAGATGACTTATCAGATGTTCTCCAGAGTAATCAGGAACCTGCAGATTCGAAGAATAAATATTGACGGGCAATGTCAATGGCGGGGTTGACGAGACTCGAACTCGCGACCTCCTGCGTGACAGGCAGGCATTCTAACCAACTGAACTACAACCCCGGCAGAATCTTCTGAGGACACCGCACCGGTCTGCCGACCGCCGCGGTCGATGTCACTTCTTGGGCTCGGAGGCCACCGCCGTCGGCACTTCCGCTTCTTTCGGCTTGTCCTTGATCATGATCCCAACTGGAATCAGAACACAGTAGCCCAAGACCAGCAGAATTGGGGCGAGCGTGATCGACCCGCTCGCCAGCGTGATGAATCCCAGGATGATCGATGCCAGCCCGGCACCCAGAATCATCCAATTCTTCTTGCCGAACGGCCATTCTTCGGGCTTGCGACCCGAACGTATTTTCTTCACCTGCGCCATCTTGCGCCTCCAAGAGACCCCTAAGTTATGTTCCGGCGCCGCTACGTCAAGCGAATTTTTGGGCGCCCGCTGCTTCTATCGTCGGCAAAATCGGTCAGTCCTTATACCGCCATCCGCTCCTGGCGCACCAACCTGAACCCGCCGTTGTGCTTGTGATTTGTTGCCGGAACGATATCTTGGCCGCTGCACCCGTATGAACTCGCTTGAACACAAGTTGCCTCGCTGGCCGTTCGTCATTCTGGCGCTGCTCTTTGTCCTGGCCACTTCCAGCGCCTTCGTCCGCCGGCCAATTCACAATGATGAGGCCTGGATTGGCCAGCAGGTTTGGTCGCTGCAGAAGCAAGGCTACGTAACTTCTGATCTCTTTCAAGACTGCCCGCCCCTCGATCAGGAGATTGTCGTCTACCACAAGCAGCTGGTTTGGGTCGGCGAGGCCGTGTCGGCGCTGTTCGGGTGGGGGCTCTATCAGCTCCGGGCCGTCTCGCTAGTGGCTGGAATCCTGACCCTGCTCTTTCTAAGTCTAGCCAAGCATGAGAAAGCAAGCAGCCCCGTACGCGTTCTCACCGTTGCACTTCTTATGCTGACTCCGGTGTTCTGGTTACAGATGCTGGAATTTCGCCCCGAGGCGCTGCTACTACTCTCTGGCACGGCGTCGTTCATCGCGTTACGACAAGGAGTGGCTGGCTCCCGGCCCATCTGGATAGTCCTCAGCGCCCTGCTGGCGGGCATGGCCGGGCTCTGCCACGCTTTTGGCTTCGCCTATGTTATCGCCGGCACTGTCGCCCTCGCGTTCGATCGGCGTTGGCGGTCGGCCGTCTGGTTTGCACTTCTCGGCATCATTGCCTTTGCACCGTACCTCAGCGGCTATTTCACGGATCGCGAGTTGTTCATCGCGCAGACGCTGCATAATCCGCTGATGACGACCTCTTTCGATTACCACTGGTGGTCGCCACTACTTAATCTCGTGTCTGAGCACAAACGCCTCCTGCGCAAGCCGGAGGTCATCGGCGTCACTGTACTCTTTCTGCTTGCGCTGTTTTCGGTCAATCGCGAGTTCCTCCGGCGTCACCGGTTCACGCTCATCTATCTGGCGACGCTTTTCGTCGTGATCGGCGCCTCGCCGCTTCCCAAGTTTACCCGCTATATGGTACCGCTGGTGCCCCTGATGGCTCTCGTGGTCAGCGCGATTCTCGTTCGACGAACGCCACCCGATGGCGCCCGGCAGCGAGTCGTCACATTCGCACTGCGCGCTTGGCTGGTCATATTTGTGGGTTACGGTCTCTATGCGCTCGGTGCCGAAGCGCTACAGCCGGAGAATCGGCAAGTCGCAACCAATCAGAAGCTGGCGGAGGCGATGCAGCCCGGCAGCCGGGTTATTGCCCCGTTTGACTTCGTCTTCATGCAGCAGGGTCGCTTCACGATTCTCAATTGGTGGGGTGCCGCGCGAGTCGCTGCCGGCAACAAGCCAGCAGGGTTCCTGGAACGCTATGCCGCCGCGCATCACGTTCGCTACCTAATTCTTGATCCAGTCGCGCTGGCCGAGTGGAACATCGCGGCCGACTCCCTCGGATCGACGTTTGACAACTTCCGCTTGCGACAATCACTGCCGGAAGATCACCGTTACCTCTTCGAAATTACACCATGACGCGCATGCGCTTTCGCTGGCAACTGCTTCTGGTCGTCGTGGCCGCTCTCGTCGCCCGCGCTGTCGTCGCAATGGTCACCGTGTACCAGGTCGACGACGCCATGATCACCTTCCGTTACGCCGAGAATCTCGCTGCCGGTCTCGGCTTCGTCTACAATGCCGGCGAACATGTTTTGGGTACGACCTCACCGCTTTGGACGCTAATTTTGGCGCTGACGGCGTTGTTGCATGCAAACGTTCCGGCCACCGCGCTCTGGATCTCGCTGATTTGTTCCGGCATGACCGCCGGAGCCGTCTATTGTCTGGCTCGCGCCTTAAGAGCCGGCAGGTGGGCGCTCCTGGCCGGACTGGTCTATGCATTAAATCCACGCAGTGTGACAGTCGATGTCTGCGGTCTTGAAGTTGCCCTGTTTGCGTTCCTGACGGTAACTTCGCTCTATCGGCTGCGACGGGGGAAGAGTGGCGAGGCTTTGCTCTATGCCGCCTTTGCGGCTCTAACCCGTCCGGAAGGCGCTCTGCTGTTTCTCGCGATAGTGGGCCTGATCTACTTTCAACGTCGGCGCGTGGCGATCATCGATTGGTTGCTGGCGCTCGTACCGCTCGCTGCATGGGTGGTGTTTGCATCGCTCTATTTCGGCAGCCCGGTGCCGAATTCCATGGTGGCCAAGGCTGGGTTGTACGGTCATGACCCGATTCCTCTGCTGCATAGACTGGCGCAGATGCTTTCGTTAACAAACGCTGCTGGTTGGCTGCTCTGGATCGGAGCGCTCCTTGCCGTCATCTTCGGCCGCAATCAACGAAGCCGTTTGCTCGTTCTTGTTGGAATCATCCTTGTGATCGCGCTCCCAATCGCCGCCTTCTCACTGCGCATCTTCTTCTGGTATCCGGCGCCTTTGCTCCCGCTGCTGATCATTCTGGCTGCCTGCGGCATTTCGAGCCTCAGCTCTCGATTCTCGTCGATGCAGGACTCCAGAAGAATGAAACTTGCCGTCGCAGTAGTCGTGGTCCTGCTGCTCGTCATCGCCGTTCCCGTCTTGGCCAAGCGTGCTGTCGGGCTACAGGCAGAAATGCAATGGTACCGCAAGACTCACATTGCGGCGGCCGAGTATCTCAATGCTCACGCCCGGCCGGACGAGACTGTGATCGCCGAAGACATCGGCCATTTCGGGTACCACTACCGGGGGAGGATAGTCGACCGGGATGGCTTGGTCACGCCGCAGGCGATTCCCTACAACAAGACACAGCGCTATTTCGAGTTTATCGATTCAGTTGATGCCGACTGGCTGCTGCTTGCCGTGATGCATCATCCCTCCAGCACTCTTCGCGAGCAGCCGCGATTTCTCGAGAACTACCGGCCGATTGACTACGAAATCAGCGTCTCCAATTCGTCCCATCGCCTGTACCGGCGCCAGCGCCCCGGGTTAGCGCCTTAACACCCCGCACACGGTGCCGGTCCGCCCGAAAAGATGAATGCAATCAGATACACCGCATCCGAAATCGTGACCGCGCCTGTGCAATCGGCATCGGCCGCAAGGAGCGGATCCGGTGCCGGTCCGCCGGCGAAGATGTAATTAATCAGATACACCGCGTCCGAGATATTCACTGCTCCCGTGCCATCCGCATCACCGCACACGAACGCGCTCCCGGTGAAGAATCGGCGCGGCACCGTGTAATCTCCGACGTTCAACGCCAAATCACGCGCCCGCACCCGATAGTAGAGCGCAGCACCGTCCGGTAGCGGAGTGCTGTTCTCAAATTGCGGTGTTGTCAAGCCGGTTGGATTGATCAGCACCGTCCCAAATCCAGTGTCAGTCGCCACCTGCAGTTCATATCGCACCGCCGTGCCTTGCGGCGCTTTGTCAACTGCCGTCCAACTGAAGAGCTGTGACAGATAGTCAACTGACTCGTCTTCCGCCGGTGCCAACAAGGTCGGTTGCGCCGGCGCTTGCGTATCGATAGTCACAACCCGGTAGGGTTCCGCATAGCCGGTCACACGCCCCGAATCATTCACGGCATCTACCCGCCAGAACCAGCGTCCGTCCGCCAGCGGCGCAGGGAATTGGTGGCTAGTCCCGGTGATGCCAACTGCCTGATAATCCACTGACCCGAACAGCGAGTCATCATCAACTTGCACGCGGTAGTAAAGCGGTTGCACTGTCGTTGCCGGGAAATTGGCGATTTCCGCCGGCGTCGCCCCTGCTTTTCTCCACGAAAACGTCGGCAGACTGCCGTTCGTGATCGTCCCGTTCGCCGGCGCGACCAGCGGTGGCGGCATGAACCCGATCGTTGCTCGGGCGCTGTAGGTATCCTGATTGCCGTTGCGGGTGTCCGTGAAAACAACTTGCGCCACATCGCCGCGCGTTGACAGGCCCGTGTACTCGCCGATCAACCCCGCGCGTGGTGCCTTCGCGGGATCAAGGGGCTCCTCCGGCGATCCGATGGCCGCATGCCACCGGGAGTAAAACTCCTGGTCGACCTTCAATGCCTGTGCCGGCGAGGAAGACACTTCGGAGATCCGCCGATTCGCCGTCCAGGTTGCGCCGCCATCGAATGAATGCGCGATGTACAGGTCGAAGTTGAGGTTGTTCGGATCAAGCCGACGGTCGTACCAGCTTGCGGTCAGAATGCCGTCCTCATTGATCGCGATCCACGGATGGAACTGATCCGCCCCGTTGTTCAGTGGATCATCATGAATCCGCACCGGTGCGCTCCAGGTGTCGCCCTTGTTCGTCGATCGTAGCAGCGAGAGATCGGTGCTCCCGTCGGCGGCGAATCCGGAGTACAGAATGTACGTCGTGCCGTTGTAAGGCCCGCCCGTGATATCGGTCTCCATCGCCGGATAGGGAAAGATCAGAATGCCGCCGTTGATGTTCTGCGGAATTCCGGTTAACGATACCACCGTCTTATCCACTCCCCAGGTGTCGCCGCCGTCGGTCGATCGATCCAGCATGATGCGGCTTAAGCCGAAGCTCACCCAGGCCACCAACACCGTCCCGTCCGGTGTGACCGTCACCGTCGGCCACTGCACGCTGAATGCATCCGACACCGGTACCGGCGAGGAGTAAATCGTCGGCGTGATGCTGTGCACCAAATAGATCCGTGAACTTGAGGTAAAGCGCGCCCACGGCACGTACACGCGATTATTAAAGGTCCCGCCGGTGCGGTCCACGTTCATCCACTGCTTGTCTTCAAACGGCCCACCGGGACCTTCATCGACCGCCGCCACGGGTTCGCTCCAACTTGCGCCGCCGTCAGTGGATGTCCAAACAAACAGACCGCTGTTGCCCGCTGTGCTCGGGAACGCGAGAATGTTCATCAGGAGGTTCCCGTCAGCATCATAACTCATCACCGGATCAGAATGCCGGTCATAGGGAGGGACTCCCACAAGCGAATCGGTCCACGTCGCCCCGCCGTCGTTGCTCACGCCGACACCGACACGCCGAAATCCGAGCCGAAAATCGCGCCAGATCGCCACAACGTTGTCGCCGTTCAGTGGATTGATAACGCACGCCTGCTCGTTTTGCAGCTCGGCGGTGTTGTCGGTATTGATCTTGATGTTCTGGCCTTCGACCCAGCCAAAGACTGCGGGCGGGACGAGGAGCGCAATTACTGCGGCGAAGAGCACCAAGGCGCCAAAATTCTGCTTGGCACGGACGGGCATATGACCTCCGGAGACTGCGCGATGCGCAACGGGTTTCAGGACGGTAGTATCAAATGGACTCTGTGATACAGACGAATCAGAAGTACAATTGTTGCTTGCCAACCGAGCAATCGCCGATTCCGGCGGCCTAGATCGCCGGCACTTCGGCTGCGTCCGCCACGGGCGGCTGCTCCGGCGCTTTCGCGGGTTCAATGGTCAAGGTGCCGGGGTAGCCCATCGGTCCGCGCAGGCTATAGTCGATCGCAATGAATTTCTGCGTCACCCAAAGGTTGGTCTTGAGATGACTGGTGATCTTCGACACGTTCATCTCGACCCGCTCGCCGCACAGGGCGACAAAGGGGATCAATTGATCCGCCAGGTAATGATCGAGACAGACCTGCTTGCCGATGAAATTCTTCAACTCGGTAACGGTGTTCTCGGCGACTTTCTCCGCCGGCATCCCCTTCTCGCCCAGTGTCGAGAATCCGGCGCGAATATTGTCGAATTCCGCCGTCAGGAATACGATTGTCCCGCGACCATTGGCCTGGGCGTCGCTCGCTCGCACTTGTGCCTGCAAGTTCGCCGCTTTCAACTGCTTCAGGGTCGCCTTCAGTTGCCGCTCGCCTACGCCTTGCCCGACGTTGGAGACCACCGACATTCCATAGATCTTCCGCAGTTGGCCGCGATCGGAAAACTGCCGCGCCCGCAACTTTTCCACCGGTTTGATGCGACAGTTGATCTCCCCGCCCCCTTCCGGGTACCAGCCCCAGCGGTTGATCTTGAGAAACGTCTGACACCCCATCAACCCCAGCACGGGTAGAAATACCTGCTTCAAGTACGTGGCCGGCGGCGACCAGGGCACATGCGTCCCGCCCTTGATCGTCACGAACGACTCATTGCGGGCAAATAGCAGCGGCAGCAGCAGCGTCTGCAACACCAGCGTCGCCGCGCCCGCCGACTTCTTACTCTCCGCCACGTCGAAATTGTACTTGCCCGACTTGATCTTGCCCGGAATAAACGTCAACCGCTCCGAATTGATTTCTCCGCCTTCGACGGTGGCGCCGCAAATCTGTTGGCACGCCTTGACGGCGGTGAGATGCTGCGGCATCAACCCGGGAAACTTGCGGTTCTTCCGGATGTTCGTGACTTCGACCGGCTTGCCGGTCAAAGTCGACAGCGACAGGGAGGTGCGCAGGATTTGCCCGCCGCCTTCGCCGAAGCTGCCGTCTACTCTGAGGAATTCTTGATCTGCCATAACTTCCGAAGGCTTAACTTACGCCTGCCGACCGGCAGAATCAAGGCAAAAAGCCGCCGCGCCTCGCCGGCCAACTTTGACTGGACAGGTTCGACCGCAGATGCTAACATCGACGCATGAAGACCAATTTTAGCTTCGCCTTGATCATTGTGCTCTGCCTGTTGGTGGCCTCGTGCAGCCGGAAGGGCGTGGTGCTCCAACGCTTCACTTTCGTTGCCGACTCGACCGGATCGGTTTTTGCGCAGACTCGCGCTCGCTACAGCGTCGAGTTCGACTCCACTGCCATGGGGACCTTTGTGAAGTCGATCAATGGGGCGACAAACACCAAGACGGCTTACTGGCTGTATTTCGTCAACACCAAGCCGGCGCACGAAGCCGCCGACCGTTTCCGGCCGCAGCCCGGCGACACGATCGAGTGGCGCTTAGTCGCGGGCTACTAATTCCGGGCGGCGGCTCAGGACGATCCAGAGGATCAGCCCGAACAGGAACAGCCCGATAGCAATCAGGTGATTGTAAGTGAATTGGATGCCGAACAGGTGCGTCACCATTTCCGGCTCGTAGTAGCGGACATACTCGATCAGGAACCGGAAAACCGCCTCGATCATCAGCAACAGGGCAAACGTCGCCCCAAAGAAGCGCTTGTGCTTGTCGAAGTAGTGGAGCGCGAAGAACAAAAGCAGTCCATACAGCGAGGAATAGAGCTGCGTTGGATGCAGCGGCGTCGCGCCGAACTGATAATAGGGAATCGAACCCTCGGGAAACGAGACACCGAATGGCAAATCGCACGGTGTGCCGAAACAACAGCCGTTCAAGAAACACCCGATCCGGCTGATAAAGATTCCCAGCGCCACGGCCGGGGCGAAGATGTCCACGGTCTGCCATAACGGCTGCTTCTTCCAGTGCACGTAAACCAGCGTCGCGATAATCGCCAGGACCACGCCGCCATACAGGTTCAGCCCGGCAATACCGAATTCGCCGCCGGATCGGAACGGATTGATCGCCGCCCACCAATCGCTGGCGAACTCCGACCAATGAAACAGCACGTAGAACAGGCGCGCGCCAATGATGCCGGTGAAGATCACTACGAACGCCAGATTCAGCACGAAGTTGACGTCAATCTTCTCGCTGAAGGCACGGCGGCGGATGTACAAGATGCCGACGAAGAACGATATGGCCAGCATCAGGCCAAAGCTGCGGAGCGCAAACGAGCCGATATGAAAAAGTTCCGGGTGCAAACCTACTCAATTTCCGCGCGTCTTATCGGCGCGCTGCTGGTGATTCAACAATTGTGGCAAGCAGGAGGTTCCACCGTCATCCGGAGGTGTCAACGGCAGCGGCGTCTGCGGCTGCCGGCACCCGCCGACGGCGGAAGAACACCAACGTCATGGCGCCGACTCCGACCGCCCACGCCAGCAGATAAATGAACCAACCGAAGAAAGGAATCTTATACAACAACGCCAGAAGAATCATGCCGATGACCAGCGACCAGCCGAGCGAAATCTTGCCCTCCCGTCGCCACCAACCGAGAATGATCATCCCGATCGCAATGCCGGCGATAATCTTGCCGAACAAGAACAGCAGCCCATAAACGGTCAGACCGGCCAGGGCGGCCGGAACGCCGACGATGGTTACTGCCGTCAGGACCAGGATCAACGGTGTGAAGATGACGATGGCCAGGCCCAGAATGCCTGCCACCGCACCGTTGCTGCGGATTTCGCGCGCCGCCAACTGCACGCCGTCGCGCCGCGCAACGATCGCGATCACGCCGAGAATGATCGAACCGCCCAGGAAAATCAAGGACCAGATCCACCCCGACGGCGGCGGCACCCAGCCGGCCAAACCACCCGACTTGCGATCATCCGTCGACTTCTTCCACCGCGTCTCCCCCAGAATCTGCGCCTCCGGCGAAATGCGCGCCTTGTCCTGGGACTCGTACTCAAAATCACCCATCACCACGGCGCCCGGCGCCAGCGAAATCTTCCCCCCGTAACACTTGAGGTTGCCGTGAATTTTGCCGCCGATGGTGATGATTCCCCCGTGGATGTAGGCATCCGAACCGATCTCCCCGTCAATCAGCGCTTCCGACCCGAACACCGCCAGATCCCGCGCCAGGTAGGTATCGCTCGCTATCGTGATCTCCGATCCAAAGGCCACCACGTCGCCGTCAATCTTGGAATTGATGTTGATCGCCTCGGCGCCCACCCGCAACGATCGGCAGATTTCGCCGTTGATTGTGATGCGCTGCGCCGCCGCATTGATATTGCCGTCAACGATGCCGTCAAACGTCAATGTCCGCGCGGCTACCAGCAGGTCGCCCCAGAGCGTCCCTTCAAACTTGACCGTGCTCCCCGCCAGCATCATGTCTTCCGAGAATTCTCCGCTCATGTAAAGCTCATCGCCCGAGCGGAAAGAAAATGCGCCCGCGGACGACCAAGCGAGCAGCACGGCGAACACGATCAAAAACGACTGGTTGCGACAGGGGATAGCCGGCATCTGACTTCTGGTCCTCCGGTTAAGCTAACGATGCAAACCCGCACAAGTTACGGATATCTGGAGGTTACCCGCGCCTGCAAATCATGGTAACGATTTTGTTTTTACGCTGACAAGCGGAATCTTCTATCTCCGGCGGGTCTTGTCGGAATCCGTCGCCGCCTCGGCGCTGTCGCGTTCGCGTGCCACTGTCGGCACAAACGGCCCGGTGCGTTCCCGATGCGGCAGGCCGAGAATATCCCGGGCGCGGTTCAGGGCGTCGTGGATATTCCCGTGAACGTTATCCTCGCCGATGAATTCGAGGAATCCCGACTGCGTCAGCGTAATGAGTGGCTGGGCGTGCACTCCTGACAGAATCAGTGTGATCGCGTGTTTCCGGCAGTCCTTAAGCAGCTGCTCCAGTGCATGCAACCCTGAGGAGTCGATCACCGGGACATTCCGCATTCGGATTACCAGCACGCGCGGCGGCTTCTCGACGATCTTGATTGACTCCTCAAATTTGTAGGCGGCGCCGAAAAACAGCGGTCCGTTGATCTCGTAGACCTCGACACCCGGCGGCACATCCTGGTGACTGATCGCCAGCGGATCCTCCTCCTCGCCGTTATCGTCTTTGAATTCGCGCGATATAACGCCAACGTTGGTCACTTCGGACATCCGTTTCATAAACAGGAATGCCGCCAGCACCATTCCGACCTCGATGGCCACAGTCAGATCGAACAAAAGTGTCAGTCCGAAAGTTGTTAGCAAGACAATCACGTCGCTGCGCGGCCCGCGCAACAGCCCCGCAAACGACCGCCATTCGCTCATGTTGTAGGAAACCACGACCAGGATCGCGGCCAGCACACTCAGGGGAATCAGCCCCGCCCAGCGGCCGAGAAACAGCATGATCAGCAGCAACACCACCGCATGCGTGATCCCGGCGATTGGTGTCCGCCCGCCGTTCTTAATGTTTGTTGCCGTGCGCGCGATCGCGCCGGTAGCGGGTATCCCGCCGAAGATCGGTGATGCGATATTCGCGACTCCCTGCGCGACCAATTCCATGTTCGAACGGTGCTTCCCGCCGATCATGCCGTCCGCCACAACCGCCGAGAGCAGCGATTCGATTCCGGCCAACAAGGCGATTGTCGTGGCCGGCTGCACCAGTTCCCGCAACGTCGTCCAGTTGATGTCGGGCAAACTCGGGGCCGGAATCATCGACGGAATCTCACCAAACCGGCTGCCAATCGTCTCAACCGATAAACCGAAAATCTTGACGACCACCGTTGCCAGCAAAAGCGCGACTAGCGATCCCGGAACCTTCCGCCATGCGCGAGGCCACAAGACCATGATCAGGATTGCGGCGAGGCTGATGCCGACCGCGGACCAATTGATCGTTGACAGATACTGCGGGTAGGCCGCCCACTTATCGAGGAAGTCGGCCGGGACATCACCCATCTGCAGACCCAGGAAGTCCTTGACCTGAGACGAGAAAATGATGATCGCGATCCCCGAGGTAAAGCCCACGACAACCGGATGCGGCACAAACTTGATCGCCGATCCGAACTTCGCGAGCCCCATGATGATCAGAATCACCCCGGCCATAATCGTCGCGAGCATCAGCCCGTCGAGGCCGTACTGAGCGACGATGCCGTAGACGATCACAACAAATGCGCCGGTCGGCCCGCCGATCTGCACGCGGCTGCCACCCAGTGCCGAGATCAGGAATCCCGCTATGATCGCAGTGAAAAGGCCCTTTTCCGGTGAAACGCCGGAGGCGATCGCAAAGGCAATCGCCAGAGGCAGTGCAACGATTCCCACGATCAGTCCGGCACCCAGATCGGCGGCGAACTCCTCGCGACCGTAATTTCCCAACGTTGTAAAGAGCTTTGGTCTCAGCATCTAACCGTAACCTTAAACAAAGGGCGTACAATTTATTCGGAATCGACCGCAACAGTAGATTTTTTTAACGCTATTTCCCGCGTGAGAAGGCAGATGGGCCTAAGTCAATGATTGACAAGGCATTGTCCGGGGTCTGCGTTCTTTCAAGAAACTTTGCTCAATTTTTGAACCGGGGTGGTTGACCATCGACGATTGGGGTGGATATGGAAACGAGCTCAATGAACATGAATGCACTGGAACAGCACGACACCCTGTATCGTCTGGCCTATCGCAAGTACCTCAACAACGAGATCGAGTTCGCTCGACATCTCGCTGAAGAGGCGGTCGTGAAGGCGCACGAGTTCTACATGACCATGCAGCTATCCGTACCGGCCGATCGATTCAACTGCCGCGCCCAGGCGCTGCTCGATCTGATCGATCGAAAGACGCTCTTAGCTGGAAAATAGCCCATACAGAGCGGGTCGGCGAACTCCCGCGGCTTCCCAAAACCCCGTCGCCGACCCGTTCTGCCCGATATCGACCCCACCCTCCCGCACCACACACCGATTGCCCAGTCGGTGATTGACGATCCGGACCTCCGGATCGCCTCTTATTTGTGCACATGTTCCCAGACTTCAGCTGCGACATATTGTAGAACGCCTATGCGATCACTAAAGCTATGCTCACTGGTATTGCTTTTGGCTGCCTCCGTCTCAGCGCAGCGAACTGTTGTCGGGGAAACCTATGACATTGTCCTGCCGGCAAGCTATGATTCCACTCGCACCTACCCGCTCCTGATCATTCTCCATGGTGCCTTCAGCGGTAAAGAATCGCTGCAACCCTACTTCGTTCCCGACCTCTTTGCCGATCATTACATTCGCCTGTTTCCGCAGTCTTCCGAGCGCAGTCGGGATCGGTATACCTGGCATCGGAAGTTGAAGGAGAGCCGCAAACTCATCCGGAGTGCCTACGAGGAGGTCAGAAAGACCTATCCAGTCGATACGGCTCGAGTTATCGTGTGCGGTTTCTCGATGGGTGGAATGATGGCCATTGATGTCACGCTCCAGCAAGTCATTCCACTGCTGGGATTTATCGCTGTTTGTCCGGGAATGCCGCCGCAATTCGACACCGCTCTTGTCGCCGGGATGGTGGCGCGGGGCCAAAGAGGTGTCATCATTGGCGGTCACTTCGACTACTTCAGACCGTATCAGCTGGACATGCTCAATGCCTTCAAAGTCGTTGGGTTTGAGCATCGATTCCTGGAGTTCCCCAACCTCGGGCATGAATTGCCGCCCAAACTCCCACAATCGCTTGATGCGGCTCTCAGTTTCGTCGATCCCGTTGTCGGAAAATCCGCTAAATAGTGCTGTGAGCGCTGCTTTCACCGCGTATTCATTGAAGCTGGTCCGGAATGTTGACAGATCCGCTAAGGATTTGTATTGTGACCATTCCAGCGAAGGAGTCTTGGCAATTTGGCGATATCGACACGCGGCAGATACGGTATTCGGGCGCTTCTGGCCATCGTCAAGGCCAACCGTCCGCTTTCTACCGCCCGGATTTCCAAACTGGAGGACATTTCACTGCCTTACCTTGAGCAGATCTGCAATCGACTCAAGCGGGCCGGAATCGTCCTCTCCCGGCGCGGCGCTCAAGGCGGATATATCCTGGCGCGCCCGGCGAACAAGATCTCGGTCGGAGAGGTGATCGCGATCCTGGACGGCCCAGTGAAATTCGGCCAGTGCCACAACCCGGAGCACGAGGAAGAGTGCGAGAAACGCGACATCTGCGCCTCCCGGCGATTCTGGTCGGAGTTGGAGTCCGACGTCAACAGCAAGCTGTATCGCACTACCCTCCAGGACCTGAAGGATCTCGAGGCCGGCCTGATTGAACAAGTACAGGCGAAGTCCAATGAACCGAATCTACTGCGATCATAACAGCACCACCCCGCTTGACCCGCGTGCACTCGAGGCGATGCTGCCGTATCTCGCGCAGACCTACGGCAACGCATCCTCCATGCATGCGATCGGACAGGCCGCGCGCGCCGGGCTTGAACAATCGCGCGAGAAAATCGCCTCCCTGCTCAATTGCCGTCCAGACGAACTCTACTTCACGGCCGGAGCCACCGAGTCGGCCAACCTGGCAATCAAGGGCGTAGCGGAGATGCTGGCAAACAAGGGCCGGCACATCATCACCTCAAAGGTCGAACACCAGGCAGTGCTGGAGCCGTGTAAATATCTGGAGCGGCATGACTACGAAATCACGTATCTGAATGTCGACGCGCACGGCTACGTCAACTCGGGCGATCTGCGCGATGCAATCCGCCCCGATACGATTCTGGTCTCGATCATCTTTGCCAACAACGAAGTCGGTACTATCCAGGATATCAGACAGCTGGCGCAGATCGCGCGCGAACGCAACGTCTACTTCCATACCGACGCGACGCAGGCCGTCGGCAAGATGCCGGTTGACTCACGCGATCTCGGCGTTGATCTGCTCTCGGCATCGGCCCACAAGTTCTATGGACCGAAGGGAATCGGCATCCACTTTGCCCGCGTCGGCACTCGCTTTACCCCGTTGATTCACGGCGGCGCGCACGAGCGCGGCAAACGCGCCGGCACGGAAGATGTCGCCGCCGCGGTCGGCATGGCCCGGGCGCTGGAGCTTAGCTTATCTGAACTCGAAGCGAACACAGTTCATCTGCGGCGTCTGAGCGACCGGCTAAGCGGCGGGATCCTCGAAACGATCCCCGACGCGCGCCCGCATGGCGACACCGTCAACGGCCTGCCGGGAACTCTCTTCTTCACCTTTCCCGGCTGTGACGGGGAGGCGATCATCGTCTCGCTCGACATGGCGGGCATCGCCGTCTCCTCCGGCTCGGCCTGCACTTCGGGCGCCACCGAACCGTCGCACGTCTTGCTTGCGATGGGGGTCTCGCGGCAGGAAGCCTCGTCGGCGATTCGCTTCTCCCTCGGCAAGCAGAACACCGAGGCGGAAGTTGATTTCGTGCTGGCAACGCTGCCGCCGATTGTCGAACGCCTGCGCAAGATGTCACCGCAATATGCCGGCCGTTAACCTGTTCGGAATTGTAATCAGCGCATGAACTCCGGTAAGAAGACCCTGGTCGCCGTCGCTATGTCGGGCGGCATCGACAGCTCGGTCGCGGCAGTGATGCTCAAGCAGCAGGGCTACGATGTCATCGGCCTCACCATGAAACTGTGGGACTTCGCCGAGGTCGGCGGCGAGGACAAGCACATCTCCCGCCGCTGCTGCTCGCTGGAGATGTTCGAGGATGCCCGCAGCGTCTGCTTCAAGTACGATATCCCCCATTACGTGCTGAACATGCACGAGGATTTTCGCGAAACGGTGATCAACGATTTCGTCGCCGAGTACGTGCAGGGGCGGACGCCGAACCCATGCGTCGTCTGCAACTACAAAGTCAAATGGGAGCTGCTCGAAAACAAGGTGAAGCAGCTCGGCTGTGACTTCCTTGCGACCGGACATTATGCGCGCAT
>JADYYF010000127.1 GCA_020853795.1 Candidatus Zixiibacteriota bacterium | reverse complement strand
CTGGACCGGCAATTGACGCCGGCGGCCCTGCGCATTCTCACCGACAAGCCTGCTTACAAGTATATTCCCGGAGATCTGACGATCCCGGCCACCGCCGCGGAGATCGCCAAGGTCTGCCGCGAAACCTTTGGTCGGCTCGACCTATTGGTAAATAATGCGGGAATGTTCCTGATGGGCTCGGTCGAGGAATTTGACGAAGCCTCCTGGGATCGAATTATCAACGTCAATCTGAAATCGGCGTTTCTGGTGACGCAGGCCATGATCGGCATGCTCAAAGAGTCGCAGGGGCAAGTGGTCTTCATCAATTCCGTCGGCGGCAAAGTCGGACAGGCCAACTGCGCCGGCTACTGTGCCTCCAAGTTTGGACTACACGGATTGGCCGACTGCCTGCGATTGGAGCTGCGGCCGTTCAAAGTGCGAGTGACCTCCATATTCCCCAACAACATGAACTCTGCGGGAGAGACTATCTCAAATTCCGATCCGAAGCGGTATCAGCTGCTCGAAACCGCCGACGTCGCGCGACTGATCGGCGATGTCGCCGATGCCCCACCGTATGCGCAGATTCCGGAGATTCAGGTCTATCCGTTGGCCACCGAAGTCGCCAAGACTGAGCGGAAAGACTTCAAAGACTGAGGTCGCTACCGCGTCGATCAAACATTGTAGGGGCAGAACCGGTAATCGGCTACTCCCTTGGTGCAGTACATCAGCCGCCGCGGCTGTGAACGACCGTCGCCGTTAACGGAGTCGATCAGCAGTCCGTGCGGACAGCGCATGCACTTGGCCGGCTGCCCGTCGATCATCGTGCCGGTGAACTTGGCCTCACGAAACGTCTGAGTCGGCACCGGTCGATTGCCGGCATCATGAATCTTCTCGATTCCCCCGACGCGTCGAAAGACAAACCGGCCGCGGTCAATTTGCAGTTCCCCCTTCATATCGATCTCATCGCCGACCGCTACCTCCGATCGTCGATAGACGTCAAACGACAGCCGCGCATAGAAGGGGTCAAGGAATTGGTCGTAGCCGAAGATCCCTTCGCGAAAATAGAGCAGCACTCCCTGCCCGGCGATCCGGAGCGAGCCGTTGTTGCCATGATTCACCAGTAACGGATTAATGGAGGCCACTTCGCCGCGGACTTCGATGCGTTTGCCAAGAATTGTCTCCAACCAGTCTTCAAAGTCGGCCAGTTCGCGAGTGAAGGCATCGTACTCGGCCGCCTCCACGCGCAACTCCGGTTGATAGGCCTCTTTGAGGTCATAAAAGAACGGGCAGGAGAAGCAATCTTTGCCGACATGCTTCTTCTTGCGCGGACAGACGTGGCCGTCGTCGAATTTGCGGCAGCGCCAGCGGAAACTGAAACATCCCTGGGGGAAACAGCCCTTATTCTTGAGAATGTGCCACGCCGAGGTGCCCCGCTCGTGGTGCTTGTGCAGACGCTGCGGACAGAAGAACAGGTCGTCGCGTTTGTAGAGATTGCGCCACTGCCGCTGCATAATCGTGATACGCGATATCCGTCTGCCGCTTAAGGAGTTTCTCCCTACGATATAGGCGCCTCCCCTCACTTTTCCAGCGGATTCCGCCCTCCAGCGGGGTGTTTCATGCTGGAGCGGGACTGAACCACAACGCCGCCAACGGTATAAGCCCCGATTCGATCTTCCCCGAAAGATGGCAGAGTTCCTGCAAAGACTTCTCGTGAGCCGATGGGCGAAGGAGGAAGTTCGATGAAGGTGAAATTCACGCTGACGATGGATGATCTGACCGTGGATGACCTGCATTACGACGAAGTGGTCATCGACTGGATCAGCGAAGTCGAGCAGGAAGAAGTCCTGGATCTGTCGCAAAAGTGGATCACCTCCCAAAACTTCCTGACGCGCCGCATGATCGGCTTGCAGCGGGTCGGCGAGTCATCGTTGACCATCGAACCGCTGGATGAAAGCAGCATCCGGGACGAGAACGCCATGAGCGAATGAGGGAGGTTGCTCGGTGTTTCAGGCAGTCAAGGCGCATCTGATCCAGTTCGGCGGGGAAATCAGCCGAAATGCGGGCGTCGCCGTCGTCGACATTCACCGGCAGTTGCTGGCGGAGTGCGGGTTGGCGGTGACTCTGGCCATCTACCTGACGGTGGCCGCATTGACGCTCATGCTGATCTGGCGGATGGTCAAACTCTCCTTTGACATCGTGCGCTGTGTTGCACTGCCGGCGACGGCGGTCGCACTGCTGGGGGCCTGGCTGCTGCCGTTTCCGTTCCTCCACATCCTGCCGGTGGCAACGGCGGTGTTTGCCGTGCTGCTGCTGTTCAGGGGATAGCACGTTTCAGGCGCAGAAAGATCGCGAAGGTCGGACGTTTGGGGGCAGAAGGCTGGACAGGGATAACAAGATGAAACCGTTTCGTCGCCGTAAAAGAACCACGTGCCCGCTGTGCAATGCCCGCCTGACCAAGATCAACGGCGCGTTGCGCTGCCGGACATGCCGGATTGAGATCGTCGGTGACAGCTGCCGCTTCCTCAATCTGCCGCCATCCGTGCACATTGCCGCGAGCCGAAAACGGGGATAAGCGTCGTATGGACGCCAACATGCGGCCACAACACTGCCACATCTGCGGCCGGCCGATGCGGGAGTACAAAGGCGTGTACCTTTGCCTTCCCTGCAACGAGAAGTACGGCGAGTTCTATGGCTTCTTCAATTCGGCCTCCAAGGACTATCAGGACGCCAAAGATTTCGCCGTGATCGAGTGCCCCGGGGTGACGATCTACGACGACTCGAATACCCGCGTCGTCCAGGGGGTCAAGTGGATCAACGACCGCGATCATTCGCAGGGTTACGAGATCGTCGGTAAGCAGATTTTCGCCCCCAATCACATGAAGACGCGCCGCGTCCCCAAGGACAAAGCGAAGAACCTGAGTCGTTGCCAGTCCTGCCAGGACTTCACCGTGCGCATGCGCATCTACAATCAGCAAGTCGGCAAGTCGGAATACCAGCAAAGCTCTCCGCTCATGCCGAAAGATCCCGCCAAGTACCAGAAGCCCAGCATTCACGAAAAGTAAGCCGCCGCGGCTCGGCCGTCCGCAGTCTCAGATCGTCATGGCATCAACCCGGAATGCACAAGTATCCTCTATTGCGGCGATTTCCTGCTGCCGGTAGACAATGACCCTGACCTCCTCTGGCGGCAATTCGGTCAGCCGGAGTTCTCCGATGACGCGCCACTCGGCTTCCGGCGTCCAGTCCGCGACGGTAGAGCCGGCTTTCTGGAAGAAGGGGCGCTCCGACGGCGCGAGTCGCTCATAAAGTTCGTCGCTCCCGTAGATCGCCGGCCGACAGGAGAGTGCTTGAGTGGCCCCCCGGCCAATTGCGATTCCATAAGGCTCGAAATTGTAGTAGGTATACCGCCGTCGCCATCGCATCAGCTGGACTGCCTCTTGCGGTGTTCGCGCCGTCAGCGACACTACCGGAAACCCGCCGCGGATGAAGCGACTGCTGCCCCGAATGCGCCCCGACCTGAGTATCATCAATAAGATGTCGAGCGCCGATCGCGGGTAACGCTCCCTTGTCAGCAGATCGTGATAGAACTCGAATGCGGTTTCCTCCGGCAGCGGACCATGGTGTGAACGCGTCCAGTGCGTGAGGAGTGTCCAGTGCTCGCCATCGAGAGCCGAATTGAGACGTTGGGACTGAAAATCATAGTCGGGGCGATCAAACCCAGCGCAATAAGGAACCCGAAACCGGGTGTCGACGGCTTTGCCGGCGCAGCAACTCTTCTTGATCACCTCTTCGAGGAACCCACCGCTGCGAACTGATATCGGAATCAGTTGGTCAGCAAGCCAGGCTATTGCTTCGTCGCGGTAATGGGCGGTCGAGGTCGAGTCACGCTCCGCCGTTGGGCCGGACTGCACCAGGCTACAGCGGCTGCGATCGAGTTGGAACGACTTGACGATTGTGTCCGGGTCAATGCCCGGATCAAACACGATCACCTGTGAGCCGCCCCGAGTATTCACCAGATGGACGGCCAGCTCCCAGGTACTCAAGCCGGTCGAGGTCAGGAAGACGACTCCTTCGGACAGCAGCATCTCCACGGCCCGCGTTGTAGCTTTCACCCAGTCGTCGCTTCCACAGGGTCGCTTCGACTGGCGGGAATTCAGAATCGCGACCAACCGCCGGCCGGCGGAGAAGTCGGTAACCGTCTTGAGCATCGTCGTGGTGAGCAGAAAGCCATCCCTTCGGACAAAACCACCATGTTCGGGAGGTAAGCTAAGCGATCGGTGGTCAAAAAACAACCCGCGCTCTTTCGGACGCGGGTTGCAACGAACTTGTCTCCACAGGCGCGATCGCCTGTGTGTTACCAGAAGCTACAATTACTTCTTGGTTGACTTCTTCGTAGCCTTCTTAGCCGGCTTCTTGGCAGTCTTCTTAGCCGTCTTCTTGGCTGCTGTTTTCTTCATAGGTCCCTTCTTGAGGTTAGGGGTTGCTGCCTGAGCACGCTCACGACGAAGAGCGCCGCAGGCGTACTTGCGATATTACTCGCGTTTATGTTGATCGCTTCTTCAATCTCTCTGTTCGCTTCGTTTCTCATGTTGCGAGGGATAGATTCGACTTGCAGCAACATCAAATCAACAAAAACTTTTAACATTTCCGAAAATATCTGCGTGCGCATCACCGGCACGACCCGAGCCGCAGCGGCAAGGCGAATCATGGACATCGTTTTCACCCTGTAAAAATGCACGTAAACGTAGACTGCGGCAAGCTGCGCAGGCACGAGCGATCGTCGCCATCGCCGAAAACTTTTTTTGCGTGACGGCGGAAAATTCTTCGTCACGCCAACAAAAAACTTTTCGCGCCAGTCGACATCGCACGCGCCATCACCGCAAGTCTGTCATCGAACGTGCACTCGTCGTCCGGAAGTTGATCCCCCGGCACAGAAATCTGTCTCGGATTCGAATTGAGCCCAGTGGAAAAACTCAGGTCAACCTGGTAGCTCCCCCACGGCGGCACGACAGTTCTCCCCAACGAACAGCCGAACGGGCCCGTTCCAACAGCAGGGACCGGTGCCGGGCGCGAGAAAATCCCTTGACAATCGCGCCGCCGCTCGTTTAATCTCTGCCAGCAATGCGCCCATAGCTCAACTGGATAGAGCGTCTGACTACGGATCAGAAGGTTGGGGGTTCAAATCCTCCTGGGCGTATTTTGTTATCTTGGCTTGCTTCCCCACCACAGCGCATGACATCCCGGGTAGATCTTCATTTTGGCATGGCTCGCCCTTACTATGAATCTTCCCGTCCCCTCACCTAGATCAGTAGTGCACAACGCCCCGGATGCCGGCTGGCGCAACCAACAGGCCAATGTGGCGAAATGGTTGGGGGAGGGGGAAGACGGACTTAGATCAGCGGTAAGTACGGTACGGCAGTCAAATCAAGCGTCGCCCGCTCACCGCGATCCAGGCGAAAACAGCCGGCAGCGGCGATCATAGCGGCATTGTCGGTGCAGTAACGGAATTCGGGAAAAATCACTCGTAGCCCGTGCAGGCGCCCTTGTTCGCCAAACGCCTCCCGCAGGCGTGAATTGGCTGCGACCCCGCCGCTGACGGCGATCGTCCTGATATCGAGATCACGCGCTGCCGTGATGGTCGGCATCACCAGCATCTCAATGACTCGCTCCTGGAAGGCGGCACAGATGTCGCTCAAGTGGCTGTTGCGGAATTCCGCCGACTTGTCCTTGAGATAGACCGCCACAGCCGTCTTCAGACCAGAAAACGAAAACTGGTACTCGCCCGCTTTGAACTGCGACTTGGGAAAGCGATGGAAGTCACGATCACCTTCGCGCGCCAGCTTGTCGATCTTGTGGCCGCCCGGATAACCGAGTCCCAGCAATTTGGCGACCTTGTCGAAAGCTTCTCCGGCAGCATCATCCCGCGTCGAGCCGAGAATTGAGTACCGGCACCAATCCTCCACTTTCACCAGGAGGGTATGCCCGCCGGAGACGATCAGCGTCAGGAACGGCGGCTGGAGCGCCGGTACAGCCAACCGGTTGGCGAAGATGTGACCCTCCAGGTGATTGACACCGATCAGAGGCAGATTCCAGCCGTACGCCAGGGCCTTGCCAAAATTCAATCCGACCATCAGCGAACCGATCAGCCCGGGGCCGCAGGTAACTGCGATGCCGTCAATCGTGTCGGGAGTCACCGGGTACTTTCTCTGACAAGTCTCGAAGACCGGAATGATCTTGCGCAGCTGCTGGCGTGAGGCGATTTCCGGAACGATGCCGCCAAACTCGGCGTGCTCGACCTGGGAGTAAACGGCTTCGGCCAACACCTGAGAACGTGAGTCCACAACGGCGAAGGCCGTTTCGTCGCACGATGTTTCGATGCCCAGAATTCTCATCGCTTGCGGTAAACCAGGACAGAATCGACGGTGCCCCCGAGATGCACCATATCTGGCGGCAACTTGAACTCGAGCGGCACGCGCATCGAGTCGGCGTCGTAGTCGGGCGGTGCAAAGCTGACGGTCACATTGCGCGCAGACACTTGATCGGCGGTCGATTGCGGCGCCCCGACGCGGATTGAAATGGTTGCCGGTGCAAAGCCGTAGTTTCCGGCATCAAAGCCGCGCGGCGGCCGGACGGCGAGCCCCAGCAGCGGCCGTTCCAGCATCGGTTCAACGGCGACCGTGATCTGGACAGCGGAATCGGCCAGCGATAGACGAAGTGAATCCGGAATGACCAGCCGCACGAGCTGGGTGGTGGTCGCCGTCAGGCCGCCCAGTTCGCCGGTCTCGGTCTCCAAGCTTTGCAGCGACCGCAACACCGACGCCGGGCCGCTCACACTGATCATCTCCGGCTCCAGCTTCGGCCGACCGACAATCAGGTACCCCGCAGCCGGCTGCAGGTGGACCTTGCTTCTGACCAGGAGGTTCCGTTCGGCCTGCCGCTCAAAGTGCAGGACCAGTTTGCGCGGGGAAATCACCGCGACATTTTCGTAAACCTGGTCGAAAGCTGCCACCGCATCACCGTCGATCAGCTCGCGCTCGAAAGTACCTTCGCGGTACTCAGCCGCGCTGATTCGCAACTTGGGGTGACGGGCATCCAGCGCAAAGAGTTGCTTCCCGGAGGTCTTGACACGTACTACGGCCGTTTGGGGGAGAGCGTTCGTCTGGATCAGGCCAACCGGGACGTTGACGATCTGAATCGGCATCTCGATCTGGTATTCATAGGCCTTATTGGTGGCGACGTGCACCCACAGGAGTATCGCCAACAACACAGCCCCGATTTTGAGCGGCAGATTATGAAGCGGATTGAAGCGCATGGATCCTCACGCGCGGGCAGCCGCACTACTTATTCGACGGCACGATCGTCTTGCCGAACGAGATCTCGCCGTTATCGATGCGGATATTGAAGCCGCATTCCGGATTCGAGCAAGCCCACGCCTTGTAACGGATCGCGGCGCCATCGCGGCCATAGTCGGACAGAGGCAAGAGCTTGCCGGTCTTGCATCTGAGGCAATCCGGAAGTTGATTTTCCACCACACCACACTCCTTGAGCGAGTTACGATTGCATTACCGTGGTCGCAGGAGAAAGTATGATCTCGGACGAAATCTGTCAATCAAAAGATCACTTTGACCACAGGAGCGTCACCTGGTCGCGCCCGTCTTCATCCCAGCCGAGCATGATCAGGTCGGCTTTGCCGTCGAGATTCAGATCGTGGGCATCAACCGAATAGAGACGTTGCGCCGCCCGCGTTGCCACCGGCTTGTCGGAAAAGTGCGGGTTCTTGCTGCCGCGGTAAACTTCGAGTTCGTCATCATCGCTGATGCTGACCAGGTCGTTGATACGATCGTGGTCAAGATCGCCGTCGAGGCAGCCAATGTATTTCGTCGGGAGCCCGTTGCCGAAGAAGTCGATGGCGCAATTGATCTTCTTGGTGAACTTCGCCTGTTCAGCGAAGACGCCGCCGTCGGCCTCATAGATGTTCAACTCAACCGGCATGCGCTTCATCAACAGCGATTTCACCAGGCTGGTGGGACTGACCCCGACCGTCGCCAGGATGACCGAGGCCGCGCCATCGCCGTCGAGATCGGCGACAGCCATGCCGACACCATACTGATCAAGCACGATGCGTTTCGATGGCCGCTGCGGATAGCCGGACTGCGCATTGCCCAGGAAGATCTCCAGGATGGTCTTGAACTCGTCCTGTTTCCCTTGAGTGAAAACACGGCAGTAATCGATCACCTTGTCATTGTTGAGGTCGGCCAGCCCCCACGAGGTGAACCGCAGGTTCTCAAGGAACACGGCCCTGACCTCGAGGACCTGGTTCGGTACGCTATCGAATTGCATGTCCCCGACCTGGTGGCAAACCGACAAACCGCTGCCGGAGGCCACCAAGATGTCGTTGGTGCGATCAGTGTTCAGGTCCTGGACGGCAATCGTTGGCAGACTCACCGCGAAATCGCCCGTGCCCGGTTCGCTTAACAGATTTCCGGTCATCAGCCCGGCGCAACGGTGCTCCACCGTGATTGACTTTACCAACGTGTAGCCCGTGCGATCCTTCTTGAGTACGCGGATCCCATCCCAGCAGGGAACGACCGCCTCGAGCATCCGGTCTGAATTCAAGTCAAACATGAAGCTATAGTCCGCCACGAATTCCGGCGGCGGCACGGCAAACAGCCGGTCGAACCGGGCAGCCTCCTTGATCGGCGCGGCAAAGCCCCCGTCGTCAAAATCGATGACGTGAATCGACTCCAGGCCCAGAAGCACGATTTCGTCGCGACGGTCATTATCGATGTCGATGGTCTCGACGGCAAACACTGACCGTGGAACGTCCACGGCGAGCGCCGGCGTCGGCTCGAAACTGCGCGCGGAAGCCTCATGAAAGAGCAGCAGCCGGCGCCCCCGCGCCTGCTCGCGGGTCAAGACCATCAGCTCGCACGAGCCGACTCCGTCAAACTGGAGCGGTCGCGATAATATCACCTTTCCTTCAGGCGAGAGACTTTGGGCGACAAAGATGTCCGGATCGGCGGCCACAGCACTGCCGCATGCGACGACCGACAGTAGTACTGCAACGGCTACGAACGTGCGCAGCCAACCCGACTTGACGAATGGCGCACTGCAGGCGGCAACACCCCAATGCGAGGGCCCAAACATTATTATTCTATGGAGATGTCGCACCGTCATTATCTGGCTTTTGATCCCGCTCTCTGCCGGGCAGCCCGTTGCTCCCGGCTACCCCATGTCCCTATCTACTGACTTGAGCCGCTTCAAGTTGCCTAAAAGAACAACCACAACTCAGGCCGCACCCCTCCGTCGTAAGCAGATAAAGAGAACACTGCACATTGTCAATCAACTATTACTACTGCAACCAGTCGCTGCGGTCGAAATTCTTCCAGAAGAAGCGGGTGGCGCCGCGATCAGTACCGATCCAGATGTAGTCGCCGTCAGCCGCCAGACTTCGGACCTCGAGCGAGATCAGTCCGTCGCTGGTCGTGTAGCGATACCAGCTTCCCTTCGCGGCGTTGAATCGATACAGACCATCACGCCCTCCGACCCAGATTATGCCCTCATCCACCAACAGCGTCGTCAGCGTCGCATTACGAAATACCGTCGCGCGGTCGTGGACCGTGTAGCTGTAGTCATTCAGGTTGACAATCACGACGCCATCATCGCCGACGGTAAAGAGCAGAGAATCCACGACCTGAATGTCGTACACCGGGGCGCGCAGGTACGGCGCGTCGAACAGCATCCGTTTCCAGGTGCTGCCGCCCCAGGTCAGCGACAGGACGCCGATATCAGTTGCGGCGAAAATGGTCGAGTCACGCTGGTCGAAATCAAACACCGTCAATCGCGCCGTCAGATCGGTATTGGCAGCATAGAGCGTGTCGCGAACATAGTCAAAGATCGTAATTCCTTCGTTCGTTCCGATCAGCAGGTTATTCTTGATCGAGTGCAACGCCGTCACCCGTTCACCCGAGAGACCATCAAACGGCGAATACGACTGGAAGGTGTGCGCGCGTCGATCCATCCGCACCAGGCCGAGTTCGGTGCCAATCCACACCGATTTGCGATCATGCGTCACGGTGTAGAACTGGTCGGAGATTATACCGCGGTCGCGGCGGGCATCAAAGTACTCCCAGTGGTCGTCGTCGCGGTCGTAGTAGCTGATCGTTCCCGGCAAACCCTGCCCGCCGCCGAGGAACCACATTTCGTTGGCGTCGATGTCGAGATCCGCCACATCGTCGTCATACGGTCCTTGCGGCATGATCTCGAGATTGCTGATTGTCAAGTCTGCCAGAGCCGGCCCCAGTCCCCAGACGCCCATCCAGGCGAGGTTGTTGTCATCGCGGAGCATCTGGGTGATCCGATATTCGAGGAGGTTGCGATCAGTCAGGATATTCGGCACAAAAAACGAATAGCCGGGCGGCGTGAAGAGCTGCGGCATATCGACCGCCGTAAACGCCGTCGGCTGGACTTTCTCCACCGGGAAATTGATCACAGTTGACCAATCCTCAAACGTCGGATTGTAGTAGCTCGCGCCGACCGGTGTATCCACCCAGATCTCGTCGGTCATTCGGTCGACGGCGAATCGGCGGATGCGATTGTCGGGCAGGCCGTCCGAAACCGTGATCGGGTCGAGCCAGCGCTCGTTGATCTTGTCGTAGCGCAGAATACCACCCGTAGTAGCGAAGTAGATGGTGTTGAAACCGCGCGCGATCCCCGTGACGAAGCGCGAATTTGTAAAACTCACCCAGTCACCGGGCTGATAGAAGCGGTAAATCCGTTGCGCGTGCAGTCCCGCCGCAGTCACGAACACCAGGACCGCCAGCAAGCCGAATCTATGCGTTAAGGACGTCAAGTGCCGCCTTTGCCAACACGGAGATTCCGGTCTTCATGGCCGTTTCGTCAGCCTTGAATGAAGGGTGATGCAGCCCGTAGGTCGCGCCGATAGCCTCATTCCTCACGCCGAGCCAGAACTTTGCGCCGGGAACCGCGTTGACGTAATGTGCGAAATCTTCGCCGCCCATCGAGGGTGTGCGCACCGGACTCAGGATGCTCGCACCATAAAGACTCTGAGCGGCAGCGCGCAGAACGCGATTTGTCTCGTCGGCATTCACCAGGGGCGGATAACCCCAGGTGAATGTGAGATCGGCCACGCAGTTATGGGCTCTGCAGGTTTTCACCGTGATCGCCTCGATTCGGCGCGCAAGGAATCGCAAGTGTTTCTCCGTTAATGACCGGGCTGTTCCTTCCACCCGGCAGATATCAGGTATGACATTCCGCGCAGTCCCGCTTTCAATCTTACCCACGGTGACGACTGCGGGTTCAAAGGGACTCACTTCTCGTGCCACAATTGTCTGCAGTCCGGCGATAACCTGCGCCGCCGCGGCGATCGGATCGTGAGTCAGATGCGGATAGGCTCCATGGCCGCCCGTCCCGCGAATCGTAATGTCAAAATCCAGCGTTCCGGCGCACATGGTGCCGGGACGAATGCCGACACGTCCGGCGCGCCGGTGCGGGTCGACGTGCAGCCCGAAGATCATGTCAACTTTCGGGTTTTCAAGCACGCCTTCTCTTACCAGAGCCTGGGCACCCCCGGGCGGCGACTCCTCGGCCGGTTGATAAATCAATTTGATGATGCCGCGGTACTCTCTGCGCAGTTGCATGAGGACGGCGGCTGTCGTCGTGACGGTGGCCATGTGCATATCATGTCCGCAGGCATGCATTCGGCCAGCATGGAGCGACTTGAAGGAATAGTCGGTCTGCTCCGTAATCGGCAGACCGTCGATGTCGGTACGGATTGCAACGCAGCGCCCCCTGCCGTTGCGGATTTCAGCGAGGATGCCGGTACCGGCGATACTGCGAAATGGAATTCTAAGCCGCTTTAATTCTCGGCGCAAAAGCGCGGAAGTCTTGAACTCGGTCCAGGCGGTCTCCGGTATCCGATGCAACGCCCGGCGCAACCCCACGGCGCCGCGGAAGTGCCGACTGGTCAGGCTGATGACTTTGTCTGACAGCGACTTGTCCATGTATCCCGTAATATACTCCCTTAGTTCACTTCGCGCTACGTCAAGATAGCACTTCCCAGATATTGTGAAACTAATGAATTTGTGGTCTGTTCAATAGAGATGACGATAATCTGGCAGTAAACGACAACTCTCTTGAGGAATTCTTGATGAATCGCTGGTCCCCATTCTCGCTTCCCTTGTTTTCAACTGCCGGAGTGGCATTGCTCTGGCTCGCCGCCGGCTGCAACGACAAGAGCGTTCCGCCGACTAAACCGGTGCAGATCGTCAACGGTGAGTCCTACTTTCCGATGCATGACGGCGACATCTGGTATTACAATTCCGGCAATTTCATTTACCAGGTTGACGGCGATACGACCATCGACGGCGTCGTCTGCAAGCGCGTGCTCAAGGGCGGGGAGACGGACCAAGCCTGGACAGTCAATTCCCAGCGGTTTGCCGTTCACCTGCTTGAAGGATTCATGTGGCTCGATCCGCCGCTCGACATTCCGCTGAATCTCGTCAAGAACGAACCGCACCAGTTCAGCTCCCTTGGCCTGGTCGCGGAAGGATTCGTCTCGGATGCCGATTCATTTCGAATCTCCGGCACCCTGACTTTCGGCGGCTACGTCAAGCGCACCATTAATCTGGTCGAACTCGACAGCTGCATCCAACTCGACTATATCTCGAAAACCCGGATCTATTTCAAAAACGGCACGACGCTGGACGACGACGCTGCCTATTCAGAGTATTACGCCCGCGGTATCGGCCTGATCTACAACGGCGACATCGGATTGGACGAAGCGATCATCAACGGCGTCCATCTTCCGACAGCCGGACCGTAGCGCCGTCAGCCACCATGTTTTTTGTTGCCAGCCCGGGCGGCGAATGGTTTTCATGTTTCAGTTTGGCGCAGACGGTGACGATAAACGGATAATGGGGTCATAGTTAACGCCTAACCGAGTTGAGTCTTATGTCGAAGAATCTATTCCATAATCCTGCATCCGGCCTGATCTTGATCGGGCTGCTCGCACTCGCATCCGCCACCTGCCTGATCTCTTGCGGCGATACCAGCACCGATGGTAACCCCAAGAGCAATTGGGTCATCAACGGCGTCCTGGCACACAACGGCGAGACCGGTCTCGTCAACGTGTACTTCGAGCTTGCCAAAGACGACGCACCGTACATTTCCGCGATCCTGAAAGTCGACGGGCAGTCAGTCCAATCCAACGCGAATGGAACTTACACGGCTACGCTCGATCCTGACTTGCTGGCGGATACCTCCGAAATCGAGATTTCGACGCCGATCGATCAATTTCAGTTTAAGTATCTGATTGCTGTGCCGGACAGCTTCAGCTTTGACTTCGACCAGTTACCCGGCAACCAGGTCTTTGCGGCGACCAACGTCGTCAACGTTCGCTGGAACGCTTCGAATTTTCGCGGCTACCCGGGCGGGTACTTTGTCGTGACCAAGCCAGCAAGTTCGGCCAACCCGGCCAGCGGCGAATTCGGTCTCTTCTCCGGCCAACCGGGGACGATTTCTCGTGACGCCTTCCGGACAACTCAAGGCGATTACCAGACCGGCAACTACAATGTCTGGGTCGTCGCCCGTGTCGCGGAACCGTTTTCGATTCCGGCTCTGCCGTTTGCGATTCCTGCCGGCGTTTTTGTTCCCAATATTGACCGCGTCGGTGTCACCGGACAGATTGGGGCGCTGTACATTTCACCGCACAAGGTTATTACTGCGGTCGCCGGTATTTAGGAATGGGCCGTCGACTTTTCGATCACCTGCGTTCGCTGACAACTGAATCGCGCAATCCGCACTCACGGCGTCTGGACCGACTGTCGACGGTTCAAGTGCTGCGCCTGATCAATTCTCAGGACAAACTGGTCCCCTTGGCTGTCGCCCGAATTATCCCGCAAATTTCGCCCGTCGTCGAGAGCGTCGTGAAGTCCTTCCGCTCCGGCGGCCGGCTGATTTATGCGGGTGCCGGCACCTCCGGTCGACTCGGCGTGCTTGACGCCGCTGAGTGCCCGCCGACTTTTGGCGTGCCGCCACGATTGGTGTCTGGCATCATCGCCGGAGGGCGGCAGACGCTGGTGCGCTCGCGCGAAGGAGTTGAAGACGACGTCTCCGCGGCTCGCGCCGACATTCGCGCTAAGCGCCTCACCAGCCGCGATACCGTGATCGGCATCGCCGCTTCCGGCCGGACCCCTTATCCACTGACTGTCCTGGCGGAGGCCAAGAAGGCGGGAGCGACGACCGCGTTCATCGTCTGCAACGCTGCCAACGAGCGACCGGACTTCGTTGATTTCTGGATTACTCCGGTCGTAGGACCGGAAGTGTTGACCGGGTCAACCCGGATGAAAGCGGGCACGGCCTGCAAGCTGATCCTGAACATGATCTCCACGACCGCCATGGTGCAGATCGGCAAGTGCTACGGCAACCTGATGGTTGATTTGCGTGCGACCTCGGCCAAGCTGGTGGAACGGTCGCGACGAATTCTGGTCGAATTGCTGGGAATTTCCTACGCCGAATCCGGCCGATTGCTGCGCAGCGCCCGCGGCGAGGTCAAGACGGCACTGGCGATGAGACTGCTCGATCTTGACTACGCATCGGCGCGCCGGCGCCTGAAGGCCGCCGACGGCAGGCTCGCCCAACTGCTTCAAAAGTAAACATGATCAAGGTAATCGACCCTTGCCCACCACCAACCGCGGTGTTGGCGGACGGTGACTCTTGTCGATGCCATCACCGCTAAAGCCGGCCGCCGGCTTTGACGATCCAACCGTTATAAGACCCTGAAAGGACTGCGTTTGGAGAACCTCCATCAGTACCACCGCTATGCTTATTCGGTGGGAGAAGTCGCCGCCTTGCGTGACCTCTTCCTGGGGCTGATGCGCGGCATCAAAGCGAGCCGCCAGTATCCGCCGCAGCATCCCATCCCGTGCCAATTCAAGCAGGCCTTCCGTGAGCAACTGCGTTCCTACTTTGAGCTCGCCGACCGCCTGGCCGTCCAAGTGAGCTTTGACGCCATCGATGTTGACGGCGAGACGATATACCGCGGCGCCGTCGGCATCGACAATATCGCGCACTTGTTGCACCGGGATGGTATCCGCAGCCTGGAAATTCGCCCGAATGTAACGGAAGCGGAGATTGAATCGTTCTTCGACGCCTTCGTCGTCTGTTCGAGCACCGAAATGTCCCGCACCGATATCGTGAATCTGTTCTGGCAGGCGGGTTTGGTCAACATTCACTGCGAAGTCGTCGATACGTTCGAGCCGGGCGAGTTAGCCGAAGTTGCCCTCGATCTTGGTGAGGAGGCGTCCGCGCCCAAGACCGCAGCCGCAGCCGTCGAGCCGGTACGAACATTAAATTGGCCGCAACCCGGCCCGGAAGCACAGGTCCAGGCCGAACAGCACCGGAACTTCCTCGTGCAGGCCTACGGCGATATTACGCACTTCTCGGAGCCGGAACAGCATAAGCTGGCCCAGCTGCTGGAAGAAGATCGGGGTAAGGATCTCAAGACGGAAGTCGTACAACTCCTGCTACAGCTGTGTGCCGAGTCCGACAACATTCAGGACTTGCGGCTGACTACGGAATCACTGCAAGCGGCCTTTGACCGGCTCATCGACGACACCAAGTTTGAGATCCTCATCGCGATCCTTGAGCACGTGCGCAGCCTGAATGCCTCGCAACAGATCGACTCCCCGGCGGCGCGCAAACGCCTGGTGGAGTTCGAACAGCGCTGCGGCGACAGCGTGCGCCTGAAAATGATTGCCACGGCACTGAATCGTGTCGAGGAGATCGAGCTGGAGCCGGTCCGACGCTATCTCAGCCTGCTCGGCTGGGAATCGCTCAACAGTCTGATCTGGATGCTGGGTGAGCTGTCCCACTATCCGGCGCGCAAGATGGTCTGTGACTTGCTCGCGTTCCGGGGCGCGGAGAAACTCGACATCCTGGGCGGCGCGGTCTTTGACAGCCGCTGGTTTGTGGTCCGCAATGTCGTCTGGGTCCTGGGCGAAATGAAAAGCGAACGGGCTATCAGTTATCTGCAAAAAGCCGCCAAACACACCGATAACCGCGTGCGCGCCGAAGTCGTCAAAGCCGCTGCCAAGATCGGTGGTGAACCCGGCGCCGGTGTGCTGCAGGCGCTGCTGCAGGATCCGGTCGAGCGGGTGCGCGCCATGGCGCTGAATGAACTCGGCCTCAATCGCTCCACCGCCGCTTTCAAGGCGCTGGGCCAGTACGTGCGCAGCAAGGAGTTTTTTGATTTCACGTCAGCCGATCAACGGCAATTTCTGGAGGCGTTCGTCCGCTGCGGCGGTGACGAAGCGGCCAACTACTGCGTCGAACTGGCCGGCCGCAGCGGGCTGTTCGGGAAAGCGCGGCTGCAACGCTTGCAGGAGGCCGCGATCCACGCGCTGCAATTCTCCGATGCCGCCATCACGCCGGGCGCGTTGGAACGGCTGAGTGAGGATGCCCGCACCAATATTGCCGTCGCCGCGCGTCGGGCACTTAAACAACTTCACAGCCGCCTGGGGGGCCGTCATGAGTGACGAGCAAATCATCGCTCCACGCTTTGCCTCGACCGAGGAACGGGAATGCTCGTTGCTGGGCCAGAACTTCATCAATCAGTTCTGCATCTTTCTTAAGACGTGCCGCATCTACGACCCGGATAACAATAACTACAGGCTGCAGTTGGTGCTCACGAACGACCTGATCCAGGATCATTTCCGTCAGTTGGGCGATCTGACGTTACAGCTGCAGTCTGACTACCTGTTCTATTGCGGCGTGCGCCTGCGGACCGAGTATGATCTGGAGTCGAATGCCGTCTATTTGATCGAGTTTTTCCGCAAACTGGGAATCTCCGGCTTCATGTTCGATATTGGCTTCACGTCGGAAGGGCTGCGGCAGGTGGTGAAGCTGCTCCTTGCAGCGGAAGCCGACGGCGTCAACAGTTACGACGAAATGTTGCGCCGCTGGCAACAAGCGGGTGTGGAATTCGTCGAAGTCCTGCCTCCCATGGTGGAGTCGCTTGAGCAGGCCGACCAGAGTCGCCAGCGCCGGTTGTTCGCCAAGAAAGCCTTCTTTTCCGCGATCAGCAATCTTAAGTCCGTGGTTTCGGCCATTGGCGCGAATCGTTCGGTGGACTTGACGCGCACCTCGCGAGTCATCCATTCGCTGGTCGACCAGGTTATTTCCGACGACGCCTACCTGCTCGAACTGACAGCGCTACAGGCTCATGATGAGTACACCTTCAAGCACTCAACCAACGTCTGTGTGTATGCGATCTGCCTCGGCAACAGCATCAAGCTCAATAAGACGGAATTGGCCAACCTCGGGTTCGCTGCGCTCTTTCACGACATCGGCAAGACGCGCTTGCCCCTGCAAATCCTCAACAAGCCAACCGAGTTTGACGAAGCGGAGTGGGATTTGGTCCGCAAACACCCGACCTACGGCGTGCTCGCCATCGCCAAGACCATGCCGTTCGACGAGAACTCCTGCCGGGCAATCCTGGTGGCCTTTGAACACCACTTCAACCTCGACGGCAGCGGCTACCCCTACGTCAAATTCCAACGGCGGCTGAATCTCTACAGCAAGATCGTCGCAATTTGCGACGTCTTTGACGCTTTGACCTCGGGACGCGTCTACCGCAAAGACGCCGTCTCGCCGGAGCACGTGTTGCGCAAGATGTTGGAGCAGGCCGGCACCAAATTCGAGCCGACGCTGCTCAAAGCCTTTATCAGCACCGTCTCGCTCTATCCGCCGGGGACGCTGTTGCTGCTCGACGACGGCCGGCTGGCAATGGCGATCGGCCGCAGCCGCCACGATCTGTTCCGGCCGCGGGTCAAGATCATCGGGGATATGTTTCAGCTTTACGAAATCGCCGAAGAGGTAGATCTCAGCCAGCGCGATGAGGTCGGCAACTATTACCGCTCGATCGTGCGGGCCATCGAACCGCAAGAGTTGCCGGTGAACCTCTCGCACTACATCCTGCAATCCTTTCAATGAGTGAATCTCCCATCTACTCGAGGGCTGTATGACCAAACAAACTTTTCCCGATCGACCCTGGGTCATGGTCGTCGATGACGAGGAAGTGATCACCCGTCTTCTGGAAACTCAGTTGCGGCGACTCAATTATAATTCGGCGGTCGCCCACTCGGCGGCGGAAGCGCTGCGAGTGATGCACGAAGCGCCGCGGCCGTTCGACCTCTTGATTGCTGACTATAAAATGCCGCAAACGTCCGGTATCGAGCTGGCGGCACAGGTTCACTCTGCCTACCCCGCAATGCCGATCATTCTCTGTACCGGCGACGATACCGCGCTCCGCGGGCTCGATCTGGGCCGCCACGGCATCATCGCCGTTGCGCTCAAGCCGCTGACTCCAGTCGAATTCGCCCGCTTGCTGGAAGCCGGCTTGGACACCGGCGTTTGAAGTTCCGTCCCTACCCGACAGCTCTGACAATCTTCGATTGACATTCTCCGGAATTTACCGGAATATCCTCCTCGCGGTTGTACGATTATCGACCGCTTTCGTCTCTGAATACAAGTAACCGGATCGCCGGTCGGCGATTCTTATCTCGATGCGAGGTACTATGCGTTTGCAGTTTCGGCTGCTGCTGGTTATTGCCGCCGTAGCCGTCGTTTTGACTTCGATCTCCCTCTACAGCCTGCCGCGTTTGGCGGCCGAGCATGCGACCCCGTGTGTCTCGTGCCACATCAACCCCAACGGCGGCGGCATGCGCAACGAGTTCGGCAATTTTGCCGTTGCCTATAACGAGCGCTGCTTGCAGGCCACCAAGGAGTGGCTCGGACCGAACAAACTGCGTCCGCGCCTCTCCGACAATGTGACGTTCGGCCTGGATTACCGCGCCTTGTACATCGAGTCCGGCCGCACTCTGCAAATGCAGGCTGACCTGTATCTCGCTGTCGAACTGCTGAAACACGTCTCGTACAATCTGACGCTCGGCCAGAGCAATGTCCGCGACAGCTATCTGCTGCTCAAATTCAAAGATGAACACTACTGGATCAAGGCCGGCCGCTTCTACCCGGCCTTCGGCCTGCGCGATCCCGACCATAACGCTTATGTGCGCACCGTTCCTCTACTGGCGCCGGAATTGACCGTGGATGGCCTGTCCATTGGCGGCAATTTCCTCAACGGCTCCAATATTACACTGGAATTCTATGCTCAGGAAGGTCAGCGAGTACTGACGTTCCATTCTTTCCGCGCCGGCGCAGTTGGACCGGTGGGGTTTCTGACCGGCGTGTCGTGGCGGCAGTCGGAAGAATTGCCGGACGGTTATCGGTTCAACCCCATCGCCAAATCTGCCTTCGGCGGACTCTCCTATGGCCGCCTGACCGCGCTGGGTGAAGTCGGCGCCGTCGGCAAGGGCAACGAGCAACGTACCGCTTACGGTCAGCTGGCCGCGCGCATCATGTATGGCTTGCACGTCCTCGCCGAATACAATTTCCACGACCCCGACTGGCACGTCAAGTCCGGCACCAACGAGTTCTGGCGGCTCTCGATCGAGTGCTTCCCGATTCCGTTCGTGGAAGTCCGCCCAGCAGCGACGATCATCGGCGCCGGACCGCGCAAGAATCAAGTCGACTACTTCATTCAGTTTCATGTGACGTATTGAGGCCGTAATCATGCTTCCTCGCTTTGTTCGCTCTGCACCACCGTTGCTGCTGACTACTTGCGCACTCCTGTCATCGCTCGTGCTTGTGATCAACTCCTGCGTCGATCATGGCCGCGTGGTTGACGACGGCAGCAATAATCCGCCGCCGCTGCTGACGGTTTCATTCAAGGATGATGTTCATCCGATTCTGCTCAACTCCTGCGCATTCAACAGCTGCCACGGCGACATCAATCCCCAGCACGACTTTAAAGTATCCACCTACGCCGATATCATGCGGGTCAGTTCGCTGCATGGACGCGTGGTTATTCCCGGCGATGCTTCATCCAGCGCTCTCTACATTGCGATCAGCCCCCGCTATCGCGAGATCGGCCTGCAGTTCCGCATGCCGCAGTTTAGCGATTCGCTCGCCTCTGACCAGCAAACGCTGATTCGCACGTGGATCGACGAGGGCGCCAATGACAATTAAGATGGGAGGAATAATGAAGACGCGCTTGCGCCTGCTCATGCCGGCCTTGCTGGCCACGATTATTGTCTTTGCCGCGCCGCTGCAACTTCGCGCCGAGCGCTTCTATGTCGCCGGTGCGCCGGAATCCGACACGGTGCGCTTCGAGTCGCAGGCAAAACTCGAATTCATCGAAGGCACCACCCACAGTATTGTTGGCTATCTGGACTTCGTCCCGGCCAATCCCGCCTTCCCTGTATCGGGCAAGCTGCGCGTCGATGCCGCCTCACTCAAGACCGGCATTGATCTACGCGATGAACACATGCGCGAGCGGCACCTGCAGACCAACGAGTACCCCTTTGTCGAATTCGAACTGCAGTCGGTCGTCGGGCTGCCCGCTGTTATGACGCCCGGCACCTCATTTCCGATCGAGGTTTCCGGCCAGTTCACGGTTCACGGGGTCACAAAGGCCATCAAAGCCAAAGCAACAGCGACCGTGACTACGGGCGCGGACGGGAAACCAATGCTGGCGGTGACCGCCAGATTCCCGATCAAGCTCGATGACTACGGCGTGCCGCGCCCGAAAGCGTTATTCCTGAAGCTGGCCGAAACTCTGGATATCACGGTCACTTTCGTCGCTTCGCCGGCCAATCCCAAGGTCGAGCTATAGGATCCCTTTCCAGCTCCACTGGTTAGCTGCGCTGTCGCCGTTTTTCATTGACCGGTGACTCCGTATTTTTCCCCGAAATCGTTGATCGGCACTCCTCTTTTGGATATATTGTGAGCAATCTGTCCGCCGTTAGGGCGGGCCCAGCTGGTTGCAGACAATTGGGCAGTTTGCCCGTTCTGAATAAGGAGTTTCTATGAACGTCTTCGAATTCGCGATGAAGATGGAAAAAGACGGCCAACATTTTTATGAAAGCGAAGCTTCGCGCACCAAACACCCGGCCCTTCGCAAGATCTGGCTACAACTCGCCGGCGACGAAATCAAGCACTACGAAATCTTCAAGCGCCTGCGCGACGGGGAAATCCAGGAAGCCAAAGCTATGTCGGAGCTGGGCACCCAAATTCTCGCCAGCGCCAAGACGATCTTCGAGCAACTGCCCCGAGGCGAAGCTGACGCGAAATTCGGCGACGATGTCATTGCGGCCTGGAACAAGGCACAGGACATCGAACGGGAAACCGAAAAGTTCTATCGCGACAAGTCCAAAGAAGAGAAGGTCCCTGAAGTTAAGCGGGCGTTCGGCCTCTTAGCTGATGAGGAGCATAAGCACGTGGTTCTCATTGAGCATGTCCTTGAGTTTCTGCATCAACCCAAAAGCTGGCTCGATGACGCCGAGTGGAGCAACATCTCCCAGAACTAGAACCGCTCACGACGGCATCCAGCAGGGGCGTATCAAGGCATATGCCCCTGTTTTGTCGGAAGACTACGCTACGATGAAATCATCCAGGAGGAATAACCATGGGTAACTACCGTATGGCTCACCCGACCAACGAGCCGATTTATTCATACGCCCCCGG
>JADYYF010000126.1 GCA_020853795.1 Candidatus Zixiibacteriota bacterium | reverse complement strand
GGGGAAAGCGAGGACGAGGCATGAACGAACAGGATCATCCCAAGTCGATCAAGCAGTATCTGGGAATGGCGGCGATCGCGGTGATCACGCTGATGGCGCTGACGCCGCTGCTGCGAACGCCGCACGACACGGTCGCCGCAGCCGATCACAAGGAACAGTACTCACCAACGAGCGAGGTCAAATTGAATAAGCTGACTCCCGAAGAGGAAGATGTCATTCTCCATAAGGGCACCGAGATGCCGTTTACCGGCAAGTACTACAAGAACAAGGCTGCCGGAATCTACACCTGCAAGCAGTGCGGCGCACCGCTGTACCGGTCGAGCGACAAATTTGATTCCGGTTGCGGCTGGCCGAGTTTCGACGACGAAATTCCCGGCGCGGTCAAGCGCACCCTTGATGCCGACGGCCGGCGCACGGAAATCACCTGCGCGCGCTGCGGCGGTCATCTCGGGCACGTCTTTGAGGGCGAAGGCTTCACCGCCAAGAACACCCGGCACTGCGTCAACTCGATTTCGCTGAATTTCGTGCCCGCGGGCGGCGAGGGTTCGCCGGTGAGCGTCATGCCGGCCGCCGGTGCGAAAACGACCGCTGCCACCGAGACGGCATACTTTGCCGGCGGCTGTTTCTGGGGTGTCGAGCACCTGCTGCAAAGCCAGCCGGGTGTGATCTCGGCGAAGTCGGGCTACATGGGCGGGCGCACCGATGACCCGTCGTACAAGGATGTGTGCTACAAGAATACCGGCCACGCTGAGACGGTCGAAGTCGTATTTGATCCGACCAAGACCAACTACGAGACGCTGGCCAAGTACTTCTTCGAGATTCACGATCCGACGCAAATCGACCGGCAGGGGCCGGATGTCGGCGATCAGTATCGCTCGGCGGTGTTCTATACTTCCGCTGCCCAGAAGGCAACCACCGAGAAGCTGATCGGCATTTTGAAAGACAAGGGCTACAAGGTCGTGACGCAGGTCGTACCGGCCGGCAAGTTCTGGGTCGCGGAAGACTATCACCAGGACTACTACGACAGCAACGGCAAAGAGCCCTACTGCCACTTCTGGACGAAGAAGTTCTAAAGGCTCACAGAACAGACTCATTCCGTAGGGGCGGCCCTCGTGGTCGCCCTTGGTGTTTGTGCTGCTATCTGTAGGTCAGGATCCCTGCGATCCTGACGGTGCTAATCACGTTGTGCCGGGTTTGCCTGGCCGGGTTTGAGAAGTCGCATTGCCCCACCCTTCGCTTCGGCTCTAAATTCGTGAACGACAAGTACCAACCGCAGAGGAATGGAGATTGGTAAAAGCGGCCATTGTTTGCTTCGGGTGGGCTACGGGGTCATTTCCGCGGTCTTGGTATCGAATCAGCAAGTGGCTTGGAGGGCGGCGAAGCCTCCATGTTGCCAAGTTTGGCGCGGACTGCCGAGTAGTCCTGCAAGGCTTGTTCGATCTCTTCCTGTTCAGCGTCACTACTCTCCAACAGCATCTGATAGCCCTTTTCGAGCTTGGTCGCAGCGGACGCCAGGTTTCCTGCACTCACAAGAACTCGACCAAACTCATTATACAATCTGGCTTGATGTAACGGCGACAAGAGATCTAGCAGCCTTTGTCTCGCCAGCATTCGATTGTAAAGGGCAACAGCGTTCGAGAAGTTGCCTGCGACTGCGTTACAGCGCGCGGCCTTGAGAGTTATGCGCCCCAAGGCTCTGAGCGCGGAATCTTGGAACGTCGTCTCGAAGCCCCAAAGCCTGACCGCCAGGCGGTAACTGGAGGCACAATCGCCAAGATGATCAAGCAGAAGGGACAACTCTTCAGAGTGCTTGAGGGCGGTTGAATCTGGGAAGCCTATGCTCTTGATCTCGAAGTCGATTCTCTTGGAAAGAAAAACGGCGGCATTGGCGAAGTCTCGTTCAAGGGAGTAAGAGAGCTCGATGTACTCAAGTGTGGCCATCAAAAACGGGTACGATGCGTCACCTAACTCTTCATATATCGAGAGCGATTTCTTTAGAAAAAACAACGCATCATCCGCTCGGCGATCACGCAAGTACATCCAGCCATGTGCGAAGTAGATGTCGCCGAGAAGAGAGGACTCGCCCTGAGTTCTTTCGACGATACTTGCGGCTGCCATGAAGTACCTCTCGGCTCGATCAGAGTCTCCTTGTCCCTGCCGTACGAGCGCGAGCAATGCCATGCTGAACGCGAATTGCCAAGAATCTTGTCCTAATGCGGCTTCTGTGCCGATGACCATGTCTTCAGCGAGCCTACGCGCGGAGTCGAGCTGGCCATCAATGATCATCTGGAGGATCTGCGAGGTCGCTCGCCCGGCGTCGTCGGTTTGGACGTCTGATCGACAGGCTATCAATGAAATGGCAAGCAACACCGCGAGAAGTGCCAGCTGCAATGCTTGCCTGACACTTGTCTTCGGCGGCTCTTGGGCTTGAGCCTTCACGCAGATCTTCCTCCTGGTGTCAAAATCCAGTTTGTCTCAGATCCAGTTACGGATTGCGATTAATCAACTCCCATTCATGTGAACGAGGCTGCCTTTGCCCCGCGCGGTCAGGAAAGGATTCCTGACCGCGCTTCATTATTGACCAGAGATTCGCTCGACCGAACCTCAGTTACTCCCCGCCTTGGTGAAATTCAACAGCCCGCCGGCCAACAGGATCTTGACCTGGCGCGGTGACAGATCGAACTGCACCTCAAAGCTATTGCCTTGCGTCACGTTGGTCACGTTCAGACGATTGCCGGATGACTTCAGGCCCGCGGTGACATCCGCAATCTCCAGCATGTCCTCCTGCTTGATCTTGTCGTAATCCGCCGGATTCACGAAGGTCAAAGGCAGAATCCCGAAATTCACCAAATTCGTCTTGTGGATGCGCGCAAAGTTCTTGGCAATGACGAACTGCAAACCGAGATACATCGGCGCCAGCGCTGCGTGTTCGCGCGAACTGCCCTGGCCGTAATTTTCGCCGCCCACGATCGTGAAGGTGTGCGCTTCCTTGGCACGCTTGGCAAACTCCTTGT
>JADYYF010000125.1 GCA_020853795.1 Candidatus Zixiibacteriota bacterium | reverse complement strand
TGGTGCAGGTGGGTGCGACCGGTTCGTTTGTCTCGCCGCAGGGGTTGATCCTGACCAATCATCATGTCGCCTTCGACGCGATTCAGCAGCAGAGCACGGTCGAGCAGAACTATCTGCGCGACGGTTTTTACGCCGCGACTTTGGCGGAAGAAATCCCGGCAATCGGCTACAAGATCAGCGTGACGCAGTCGATCGAGGATGTCACAACACAGGTGCTGGCGGATGTGAAGGAAGGGATTTCCGATTTCGAGCGTTACCGGGTGATCGATCTGGCGATCAAGAAGTTGGTGAAGCAGTGCGAAAGCAGCGACGACATCAAGTGCCGGGTGGCAAAGATGTTTGGCGGCAAGCAGTACATGCTCTACAAGTCTCTCGAACTGCGCGATATCCGCATCGTGTATGTGCCGCCGTACGCCATCGGCAATTACGGCGGCGACATCGACAACTGGATGTGGCCGCGGCACACGGGGGATTTCTCGTTCCTGCGCGCATACGTCGGGCCCGATGGCCGGGCGGCGGAATACGCTGAAGAAAACGTGCCCTATCAGTCACCGGTTTATCTGCCCGTCTCGGCGGCAGGAATTCGGGAAGGGGATTTCTGCATGACGCTCGGTTTCCCGGGCTACACCGAGCGCTACGCCAGTTCTTATGATATCGAGAATCAGTTGACGTTCGAGTATCCACGCTCGATCAAGGTGATGGAGGATAACCTGCAGATCATGAGCGAGGCCGGGCGCCGCGACTCGGCAATTGCGCTGCGGCTGGCCTCGGACGATGCGGGTATCAACAACACTTTGAAAAACAGCTATGGTACGCTGGAGGGGTTCAAGAAAGCGGACATTCTGAACAAGAAGCGCAACGACGAGCGGCAGTTGGCGGAGTTCCTCAAGACGAAGCCGGATCTGGAGCACCGCTATGGACATGTCCTGCCGGAACTGGACAGCCTGTACCAGACCAAGCGCGCGAATGATGAGAAGGATTTTGTCTTGTCGCGGCTCAACTGGTCGGCGGAGTACCTGGCCGTGGCCAGCCGGCTCTACAAGTGGTCGATCGAGCGGCAGAAGCCGGATCTGGAGCGCGAACGCGGCTATCAGGAGCGCGATACGACATCGACCCGGGAGTGGCTGGAGGATATGCAGATCAACCTGGTGCCGCAGGTGGACCGTGAAAAGATGGAATATGCCCTGCGCAAAGCGCTGGCGCTTCCAGAGGGTCAGCGGATCGCGGCGATCGACAAGGCCTTTGCCGGCATGTCGGACAGAGCGTTGGAGAAATATCTTGATGACGCCTTTACCCGCACCAAGCTGGGCGAAGTTGCGACGCGGCTCGAATTGCTGAAGGCCGACCAGAGTACTTTGGAGAAGCTGGATGATCCGTTTTTCCAACTGGCGATTGCGCTGCGTCCCGAAATGGATGAGCGGCTGCGGCAGAACAAAGAGTTTTCCGGCGCCTTGACACGGTTGTCACCGCAATTGATCCAGGCGTATGCCGAGTGGAAGAATGGCAGCATGTACCCGGATGCCAACGGCACGATGCGGCTCAGTTACGGCGAGGTCAAGGGCTATACGCCACGCGACGGCGAGCGGCATTTCTACCTGACGAGTCTGAGCGGCGTCCTGGCCAAGGAAACCGGTGTTGATCCCTTTATTGTGCCGGAGCAACTGAGTCAGTTCGGCCGGGCGAAGAAGCCCAGCCGCTATGCAGATCCGGTGATCAAGGATGTGCCGGTCAATTTCTTGACGACCAACGACATCACCGGCGGCAACTCCGGCAGTCCGGTGATCAACGGCCGAGGCGAGATGATCGGATTGGCGTTTGACGGCAACTGGGAGGGAGTGGCCTCAGACTATCTCTTCATTCCGGATGTGACGCGCACGATTGCGGTGGATATCCGCTACGTCCTCTTCCTGCTCGACGAGGTGTATCATCTCGACGGATTGCTGCGGGAGTTGACCGTCCATAAGGGCGGCGCCAGCAGCTCGCTGCGCTAGGATAAGCCGGCGACGCGGTTCAACTTCCAGATCGTATAAGTCAGTGCTGTGGCGAAGCTGACCCAGATCAAGTAGGGGAGCAGAAGGATGCCGGCAACCTTCTGCTTCCGCCAAAACGCGATCAGCGTGGCGAGAATCAGCAGCCAAAGGACGGCAATCTCGAAAAACGCGGCGCCGGGCGCGTGCAGTCCAAAGAAGATCCAGGTCCAGGCTCCGTTCAGCAACAGTTGCGCGATGAAAAGAGAGAGGGCGAGCCGGGCGCCTCGGAAGCCGTGCTGGCGCCAGACCAGCCATGCGGCGACGCCCATGGCGGCGTAGAGAAAGGTCCAGACCGGCCCGAAGAGATAGCCGGGCGGCGTCCAGGACGGTTTGCGCAACTGGAAGTACCATTCGTCGGGGCCGAAGCGGGCGCCGATCAGGGCCGGCAGAAAGCAGATGACGATCGAAACGATCAAGCCAGTGACCTGGTTTTTCGATTTCATGTCAGCTCGGTTTTCCATAGCGTCTTGTCCTCCGATTCAATGAAGAGCCGGACCAAAGGTAAGCCTTTCAGAGTGTGCCCGCAAGCTCTCGGAGCCCTCGCAGTCAAACAACCGAAGAAAGCACCGGCAGCGGATAGACATTTGTGTAAATTGTGACGGGTTCGAGTTTGGAGGCGAGGGAGAGAGTATGGGACCGCATAGATTAGATTCGATCTTCAAACCGCAGCGACTCGCCTTAATCGGCGTCACCACCAACCCCAATTCCGTCGGCGGTAAGGTCTTGAGCAATCTGGTCGGCGCCGGGTTCACGGGAGTCGTCTACCCGGTCAATCCGGCGACCGAGGCCGTGCTCGGCATCCACTGCTTTCCGGATATCCGGAGTCTGCCGCACAAGCCGGATCTGGCGGTGATCTGCACGGCGGCGCAACAGGTGCCGGGTTTGGTACGCGAATGCGGCGAGGCGGGAATCCGCGGGATGATCATCATGTCGGCGGGATTCAGGGAGTCCGGTGCCGAAGGCGCGGCGCTCGAAGAGCAGATCAAGGTCGAGGCGCGACGATTTCCGGAACTGCGGATCATCGGCCCCAATTGCCTGGGGATCATTGTGCCGTCGCTGCGGCTGAATGTCAGTTTCGCCGCCGGAATTCCGAAGCCGGGAAATGTGGCGTTCATCTCGCAATCGGGAGCGCTTTGTACCTCCGTGCTCGATTGGGCGATGGAGGGAAAGATTGGATTCTCCTTCTTTGTATCGATCGGCAACACCGTCGATGTCGGCTTCGGCGATTTGATCGATTACTTCGGCGAAGATGAAAACACGCGTTCCATCATTCTCTACATCGAATCGATCAATCGCGCGCGCCGCTTCATGACGGCAGCGCGGGCGTTCGCGCGCAGCAAGCCGATCCTTGCGTACAAGGCAGGTCGGTTTCCCGAGTCGGCGCAGGTGGCGGCTTCGCACACCGGAGCGATGGCCTCGGAAGATGCTGTCTACGACGCGGCCTTCCAGCGCATCGGTCTGACGCGAGTTTACGACATGGGGGAGATTTTCGACTGCGCCGAGCTGATCGGCCGCGGCAAGATTCCGCGCGGGCCGCAGTTGGGAATCATCACAAACGCCGGCGGACCGGGGGTAATGGCGACCGACGCGTTGATTGCCGCCAACGGCGAGTTGGCGCAGCTGTCTGCAGCGACAATGGCGAAACTGGACGAGAATCTTCCGGCGTTCTGGTCGCATCGTAATCCGGTTGACGTACTGGGTGATGCCAATTCCAAGCGGATCGAGAAGGCGATGCAGATCGTGCTCGATGACGCCGGCGTCGACGCCGTGCTGGTGATCCTGACTCCGCAGGCGATGACCAACCCTTCGGCCGCGGCCAAGGTGATCGGCAAACTCGCGGAGACAACCGCCAAGCCGATTCTGGCTGCGTTTCTAGGCGGGCAATCAATGCGCGAGGGACTGCAAATCCTGATCGACAAGGGCGTGGCCGCATACAAGACGCCGGAACAGGCGGTCGGAGCGTTTATGACCATGGTGGCTTACGCGCGCAACCTGGAACGGCTCTATGAAACGCCGGAGGATTTGCCGGTAGAGTTTACGCTCGACCGGCAGACGTTACGGGAGCAATATGTCACCAGGAATTTTCAGGGCGGTGCCATCCTCAGCGAGTCAGTATCCAAAGAACTGATCGAGGCCTATGGCATATCCGCAACGCTACCGTTTCTTGCGACGACGGCTGATGCGGCGGTGCGGATCGCGGGGCGGCTTGGATACCCGGTGGTCTTGAAGATTCACTCCGCGGACATCACGCACAAGAGCGATGTCGGCGGCGTGCAACTCGATCTGGCGGATGCCGGCATGGTGCGGACGGCCTTCGAACGCATCATAGCCAATGCCAGGCGGCTGCGGCCGCAGGCCGGCATCGAAGGCGTGACGGTGCAGCGCATGATCAGCGGCAAGGATGCGATCGAACTGATTCTGGGGATCAAGAAAGATGCGGTGTTTGGTACGGTGATGATGGTCGGGATGGGCGGGACCGCCGCCGAGCTACTTCAGGATCGCGCGCTCGGCTTTCCGCCGCTCAACGAACGGTTAGCGCGCCACATGCTCGAATCGCTCA
>JADYYF010000124.1 GCA_020853795.1 Candidatus Zixiibacteriota bacterium | reverse complement strand
GATGAGTCACAAAACCTAGGACTCGGTGACCGACGGTTGCTGGGACGTCATCAACCGTCGGCTTAGTGGGCGAACATCGAGGTCGAGTCGGGCGGCGCTGGCGACATCAGTGCCTCCACTAAGGGGTAGGGTGTGATTTTTGGAGTGAAGTTGTAGTGAAAATCGCCGGTGTGTAGTGGGTGCGGTTGTTGTGGGTCAAGGGGTTAGGAAATGGGCGGGATGGTAAATTGGGGTGGAGAAGTTGTTCAAGGTGTTCATCGGGAAGAAGTTGCGCCCTCACCCCCGACCCGTCTCCGAGGAGGAGAGGGGAGTCGGCGTCATTCCCGCGGAGGTGGGAGTCCAAATTGGCTGCTGTTTACAGGATCAAGCAGAAAAGCGGCAGGTCACAATCCCGCGATGGAGAGTGGATATGCATTGGCAATTGGTGCGGTGCGCGGGATCAAGACCTGATGCAACGATTGACGCGGGCGGGGACGAGCCCCGCCCCAACGGGTAGCGATTGCAGCGGTAGGTGGGCGAGTCCGACTGAAGTCGGACCCACGAGAGAATTCACTTGGGTTATGAAGAGTCCGACTGAAGTCGGAGCTACAGGAATTCGAGAATAGGGATTGCAGGGATCTCGACCTGCGAGCTGAATGACTTCTGCCGACTGAAGTCGGCACTACAGAGGGAGGAGTTCACGTCAGGATCGCAGGGATCCTGACCTACAAGCTTGAGCTTTAAAGTGTCCGACTGAAGTCGGCGCTACGGGAAATCGGGAATTGGGATTGCCGGGATCAGGTCGAGTGTCAGGATCGCGGGGATCGTGACCTACGAACTTGGGCATGTTGGGTTTGGTACCTCGACAAGTTCACCTGGCTGAGAGTGAATGCAGCGCTGGAAACATGACCTACTTCGCGGATTTGAGTTTGAAGTAGAGTTCGCCTTCGATGTAGAAGGTGTTGGCGGTGGCTTGATTGCCGAGGATTTTGGCGCGTTCGACGGTGATTTTGGTTTTTTCTTCCTGCGAATAGGTGTAGCCGTTTTCGTAATCAAAGACCAGGGTGCCGGTAACATCGGTCTTGTCGACGCCGGAACGCGAGAGGCTGTCGGACTCCATGATGTCAAAGGGGAGAATCAGATTGCCCTGATAATCGATAATGACGCACTTGCGGCCGTCGACCTCGACGAAGTCGGTTACAGTATAGGTGGTGCTGGCATCGAGTTTCTCACCGGAGGGCATGAAGATTTTGACCGACTGCATCCACTTGTAGCCTTTGCCGACCGGCTCGGCGGGGAACGTCGGTTGCGACTGCTCGATATTCTGCTGGGCGTATTCTTTCCACTTGGAGGCATCCTGGTCGGAAAGAAGTTCGAGGCCGGAGATCTTGCCGTCGGGCGCCATATCGTACGAGAGTGATTCGGTGCTGGAGACGACCGAGATCGTGGAATCGGGAGCGGTTTCGCTCCAACTCCAAGTGGAAGCCTCCTCGATGCGCGCCTTGCCGTCAGCGGAAATCGACGCGACCTTCTGCACCATTTCCCCCTTCGACTGCGAGGAGGAGGAAATCACCGGGGAGTTATTCATCGAGAAGGTCTGACGATTGATCTGCTCATAGACGAGTTCACGGCCAGGTTGGAATTTCATCTGGAGGTGGACGGTCGGCTGCGAATCAACACAGGAGAGCAGAAGCGCTGCCATCAGGCAGGCAAGCGGGCAGAGGAAGATTCCGCCGCGACGGTGAGGACGTCGAGGTTTAAGCGGTCGGTTCATGACAATTACTTTGGCGGCTCAGTTCCCATATATAACTTGCGACCCGACTGACGATTTCCCCCGCTGTCCAGTGTATCTCGGGACGCTGCGCAGGCGGTGGGCACCGGTGACCTCCATGTTCATTCGCCGATCATTGACCGGAGAATGCGAGCGAACGTGAGCGCGACAGCGAGGAGGGCGAGCCCAGAATCGCGGTCGACATAGGCAAAATCTCGCGATACTCCTTCAGTTCCTGCGGCGAAAGTCCACCGGGTTCGCCGGCGGCGACCTGCTCGGTGTACGTCTCGGCGAGCGAGACGTAAGGGCCGAAGTTGCCGGAAGCGAAACGAGTTTCCGGGATGCTGCCGTACGGATAATACACGACGCTCAACATGATCGCAACGGCAATCGCGGCAACACCGACGGCGACCGGCACCGGGCGAAGGGTCTCGGGGATCACAGCGGCGACGAGGCGATCCCACAGGGTGATCTTCCGCAGTGTCACGCGTTGTCGTATTTTCCCGCGGGCGGCGGCGAAGTAAGCGTCGTCGGGCAGGCGCACCTGCCGGGCGGAGATCAACCGCAGATAGGCCAGTTCGCGCTCGCGGGCGGCGGGATCGAGATCGCCGAAGTGCGGCGTCTGATCGAGCGGCGCACGGGTGTGCTGCGGCCGCAGATCGAGCAGTTGGTCTTGGTGGTCACGTTCTTGCATTTACCGTTCCTCACGATTTCGGCCGTCCGGGTCAAGCGGGCGGTCGAGAATCTCTTTCAACTTCTGTTTCACTTTGGAGCGCGCGATGTGCAGGTTCGACCGGACGGTGGCCTGCGGGCAATCCATCATCTGCGCGATCTCCTCCTTGGAGTAGCCGTCGACGTCGTGCAGCACAATGGTAGCCCGTTGTTTGGGGGGCAGCTCGGCGATGGCGGCGTTGATCAACTCCAGGAGTTGTTTGTTTTCCTGTTCGTCCTCCGGTGTCAGTATCGACCGCGACAGCTCGAGCTGGTAACGGCCGGAATCCTCGGCTTCCTCATCGTCAAGGACAACGTACTTACGCTGTCGCTTGCGGATGATGTCGATGCAGTAATTGGTCGCGATCTTGAAGAGGAAGCTCGGAAAGTTGGCATCGGTCTTCAAGCGCGCGATATTTTTGACGAGGCGGACGAAGGTCTCCTGCAGGACTTCATCGGCCTCGGTATGGTTTCCCAGCATCTGGTAGGCGTGGGCGTAAATTCGTTTCTCGAACAATCGAACCAGCTCATTGAAAGCTCTTTCGTCGCCGGCTTTAAAGCGTTCGACGAGTTCGGAAATGTTCTCGATCACGACACCCCACACTCTCCAACCCATTGGAATAGACGCGGTTGGAGGAGGATTGTTTAATGGTTATGCCGACAGCAGCGGAAGATTAGGGGAGGCGGAAGTGATTGTCAAATAGAGTTTTAAGGGAGGTGGTGGATAGCGATAGAAAGAGGAGTGACGGAGGGGGAGATGGAAGTTGGCCAGCAGAGTGGTAGGGGAGTTGTGGCGGCGGCTGTCGACCCGATGCGAGCACCCTCACCCCCGACCCCTCTCCGTGGGGTACTAACCGGGCGGACAGGTAACAGATTTAACCGAGCAGATGGGTAACAAGTCATGTTTCGGCGACATAAAGAGGTTGGTGGTGCCATCGGCGGGAATTGCGGTGGCGTGTTGCGGAAGTTCGAACAGGGCAATTGGAAGCGCCTGCCGGGGTGGAAAATTCATTCGCCAAAGGGCTTGCGCCGATGTATAAATGGGCAGATTCGCTGATGAGATGAAAGGAAGGAAGACTTGAAGTTGAGACGGTTAATGCACGTTGGGCTGTGCGTCGCGATCTTGGCGGGGGCGGCGTACGGGCAATATGAGCGCGAAGCGGGGAAGATTATCGTGCGCAACGGTTTGATGCCGGCGGCGGCGGGGTCGGACAAGGTGGCGTTCCTGCGGGTCGATGAGAAAATTCCGGGCAATCCGATCGAGCTGTTCATGAAGGACTTGAAGACCGGTGAAGAGAAACGGTTGATGCCGGGCTACAATTTCAATGACCTGCCGACCTACACTTATGCGATATCGCCGGACGGGACGGAGATGGCGCTGCAGAACAAAGTAGCGGGATGTTGGGAGTTGATGATCTACAAAGTGGGTGCGCGCAGCGGCAAGCAGGTCAGCAATCTGGTGCAATATCGCGAGGATTTGCCGAAGGATGCTTTGGAGCAACTGGGTATGGATGCCAGCGATCTGGTCAGCGTGGCCGATCTCAGCTGGTCGCCCTCGGGCAAGCGCTTGATCTTCACGTTGATGCGGCCGGGCAAAGCATCGGTCTGGTGGCTTGATCTCGCCACGGGGCGGACGCGGCAGGCGACGGAGGATCTGGTCGGGTACTATCCTTCCTTCAGCCCCGATGACGATCGCTTCTGCTACACCGAGGCGGTGGTAAAGGAAGGGATCACAACCGATGAGGACCTGGTGCTGCGATCGATCACGACCGGCGATGCCGACACGATTACGACGGCACGCGACCACGAATTCAACGGTCAGATTTCGCCGGACGGCAAGTATGTGCTGTACTGCCGGAAGGTACAGAACACGAACAACATTTACGTGATGAATCTGGCGACGCGCGAGGCGCGAGCGATTACGCATTCGACCAACGACCGGCACTGCGCGGCGCCGCGCTGGTCGAGCGACGCACGCAAGATCTATTTCCAGGGAAATAACTTTACAACACAGCCGTTGATCTTTGAGAGGGAATTCGGGCCGTTTTAGTAATTGCGGGTAACGAATTAGGGAAGGCGGTCGGATGGCCGCCTTTTTTTTATTTCAAATTGCCCCCCTCACCCCCAGCCCGTCTCCCGGAGGGAGAGGGGAGATGGGGTCCCAGCCTTCGTTTCGCGACGGGTGGGGTACCGGCTGCTGAGGGACCGGTTCGTGATCCCACCGCAATCCCTCGTTCCTCGGGACGCTGCGCAGGCGGTGGGGCACCGAGGTTGGGGCCGTCAGGGAAGGATTCCTGACGGCGCGGGAAGGGGATTCCAGTCGACGGCAGAGAAGGTATTGCTGATGGTGCAAAGATAGGGAAGCCGACTTAAGTCGGCACTACCGGGGGGAGAAATCGGATGGAGAGAGTCGCGATGCGGAAGGGGCGGGGTGTAAGGGGGCGGAGTTTTAGTTGACAGCGGGGAGCGGGGGCGAGATATACACACCATAGTGAAGCAATAAAGAGCCCGGCGTCATGGAAATGACGCAAGGAGGGAGAAAATGGATAATTTAGGTCGTTCATTCACCTACATGTTTGAAGATCCGGAGTGGCTGCAGAAGATCCTGGTCGGGGCGCTGTTCGTGCTGGCCTCGATGATCCTGATCGGCATTCCGTTTCTGCTCGGCTACGTGCTGTTGGTGGCGCGCAACACGGCCAATGGCCAGCCGCTGCCGCTGCCGGCGTGGGATAACCTCGGCGAGAAATTCACGCAGGGACTGCTGTTCTTCGTGGTAATCATTCTCTATGCGATTCCGCTGATCATCGTGAACTTCATACTGATGATGATCCCCTGCATCGGCTGGCTGGCGATGGTGGCGCTGAGCATCGCGTACGCCATGATCCTACCGTATATTTACGTGCGTTTCGCCCGCACGGGGAATATTTCGGATGCCTTTGACTTCGCCGGCATGATTGCGTTTCTGACGCAGAACACGGTGAATTTGCTGCTGGTGGCGCTGCTGACGATCGTCTTCAGCATCCTGGCTTCGTTTGGGATCCTGGCGCTGATCATCGGGTATTTCTTTACGGCGTTTTGGGCACAATTGGGAATCGCGTACTTGTACGGCGAGGTCGTCCGCGTCGGCGAACAGAAGGGCGGAGCGGTTACGACACAGCCATAATGGCACGGCGAGAACTGGAGAATCTTCGGCCGGTGACCAGGCTGGCGCTATGGTCACCGGCCGCGCTGTTAGCGGCGTACTGCGGCGGGATGGTCGCGGCGGCGGTGTTGGCGGCGATCGGCGCTGAAGGGGCGGCGCAATTCTTGCGGGGCATCTACGGGCATTTCTGCCACCAGTTGCCGGAGCGCTCG
>JADYYF010000123.1 GCA_020853795.1 Candidatus Zixiibacteriota bacterium | reverse complement strand
GATAGAAGCGTTCGGCGAAGGCGGTCACGAACCGCGATTGCGCGGCATTGCTCTCGAAGGCCGACAGGTCGAGCACCGCGGATTGATTCGATTCGACCAGGAAGTCGGCGATGATCTCGCCCGAATTGAGTTCCAGCGGCACGTTGCCGTGATCGCCGCCCATGACGATGATCGGGAATCCCTTCCCCTTGCCGTCCGCCTGCAATCCCCACCACACGCCGGTAGGGTCGAGACAGACGACCTGCTGGCCGGCGGCGAGCATCTCCTCCGCCTGCACCATCGCCAAGTAGGTCTTGCCCTTGCCCTTCGTCGCGATAATCGCCTGAGTCTGGGTTACCAGATCAAGCGGCAGCGTGAATCCCTTGCCGTCCGGAGTCTTGCCGATGTTAAGCTTCATTTACGGTTCCTCAGAAATATCTTCTGCAGAATCGGCCCGGTGTTGAACGTCCACTGTGGGTAATAGAGTCCGAGAGTCAGCAGCCCGACGGATGCTTCCGCGAAGTTGATTATAGCGTAGGACAAACCGTCAAGGAACTCGGCACCCCAAAAACGATACTCAATCGGGGTCAGCTTCTTGAGCGTTTCCGCCAACTCTTCAGGTGAAATGTTCTTTCCTGCTGTCATTTCTTCCCCGCCTTCTTCCCCGTCGCCCCCGCCTTCGGCTTCGGATCGGGAATCGCCTTCAGCGCTTCGGCCTCGATGTCTGCATAGTTGGTGTCGAGCACGGTCTCTGCAAATGGCTTTATCGCTTCGATGAACTTGAACGCATCGGCGAATGAATAGACGGGAATGTGGATCTCGCTCCGGACGAGAGCCCAGAGCTTTTCGGTAGCATCCAGAAGCGGGAGCTTGGTGAACTCCGTCAGCTTCTTCCAATCAGCGACGGTCTTGCCATTGCAGCAGTTTATGGCAACCGCAGCCAATATCTTCAGACGATCCTCGGCGTGGAGCTTCTTTACTCCCTGGGGCACATCGGGCCCCTTGCGGCCGGCCAGCGTATGCATGCCGAGGTAGTGATCTTTGATCTTGTTGATGATAAACTTCGCCCGCCGCGCTTTGCGATCCTGTTCCGCGCTCAGACCTTTGGGCTTCTTGGCGGCAGCCGCTGCCTTGACCTTGCGATCGCCCTGGTACGCCTTTTCGATCTTGACGTGCACCACCGTCCCCGCTCGCGGACCGTTTGCGATCAGTGCGGGCGTCGAGTGTTTGTCCGCCGTCCTGACAATCTGGAACTTCCAGTGGCTAAGGACGGACTTGTCCTTCAGCGCCGGGACGATCTCGCCATGATCTTTCTTGTCTTCGACGTAGATCAGGCCGGGGTATTTTTCGGTCGCCGCATCGAGCGCCTTCTTGAAGTTGGCGTTCCGCTTTTTGTTCCAGCACTTTTCGTCGAGGCAGCGGTCGGCGGCGTTAATCTTTTTGATGTCAGTCTCATCATGGAATAGCAACGGCTGACAGGCGGACCGCTTCGGGCAAGCGCTACAAGCACCCGCCTCCGGTACGAGCATCGAGTCGCTCAAGTCCCAGGGCGCGGCCTTGAGACGGTTCGTCATCTCCGCAAGGTGCTCTTTCAGGGATCTCACGTCAGGACTCCCCCATTGGTATCGCTTGAGCAACTCCCCCTGAACCGACGCATCAAAGACGGCGAGAAGTTCAGCCGCGGCGATCGACAGCGGATGTTCCGCCTGAGTGGCTCGCTTCATCCAACCGGGGATTAGATCGTTCAGCTTCTCCCGCCTCGCGATCAGCTGCGGCCGCAGTCCCAGGTCGGCGGCGATTTCTTCAGTCGTTCGCCCCGCCTTCCGCAGCTTTGCGATTGCCTCCGCCTCCTCGAATGGCGTCAGCTGCAGCCGATGCAGGTTCGCGGTTAATTGCAGCATCCCGACCTGGTCGTCGGTCGTCAGCGGGTCAACCTCGATCGCGCGAATCGTCTGCGCCTTGTTCACCTTGACCGCGGCCAGGCGCCGGTGGCCGTCCACGAGCTGATACCTGAGTGGCTTCTCGGATTTCTTATCGCTGCCGTCCGGCAGCGGGCGCACGATGACCGGCACCATCAGACCGACGGCTTTGATCGACTGGGCGAGCGACGCCACGTCTCTCGTGCGTTCGCCCTTCTGGGTTGGTGTGATTTGTGCTACTTCGATGTCGAGAACCTTGAGGCTCTCCGAAATTGCTGCTTTCATTGTCTTGCCTTCCTGTCACGCTGCGGCGATGTTTCCGACTATTTGCTGATCTTGAAGAGTATTTCCCTCCCTTCCGGGCCGCGATAGACGCCGACGTACTTCCGCCGGCCGCGAATCTTCGGACGCTTAACGATGACGTTGTGCAAGTGCAGCCGCTGGCGGAGGACCGTCTGCACCTGGAATAGCGTCCAAGTGCTGCACAGTCCCGCCCGCGCTTTGTCCAGAAGCGATGCAGCTGCTGGGAGGTAGAGATCAAGTTTCCATTCACTCCGTCTTAGCATCTCTCATTACTCGCTTTCGAACCTGAAATCGCGCCTGAATTCTGGCGGCTCCACTTCGAAGAGTCCCAACCTGCCCTTGACCGGAAAACGACTGATCAGCCTGACGTCCTCCAGCAGCCAGGCGTATGCTCCGGGATAGCAAGCGCACCTGGCGGCGGCCTCGTGCTCCGGCTGCATCGGCACGCAATCCACCAGCCGCACGACGCAGAGCGCGAATCCGGCCGGCTCGATCTTTGGCGACTTGCTCGAACAGATTAGCAGGTCGCCGCGGTAGTCCGTCGCCCAGGTTCGCGTCTCAATCGTCTTCTCTCCCGAGGCGATCATATTCGCCCACGGTTGGCGGACCGAGAGCGCCTTCATCGCGATATTCTCTTTCTGAAACTGGCCGCGGCCGGGCAGTCGGCGAAGTGCGACTCCTTGGTCTCGAAGTT
>JADYYF010000122.1 GCA_020853795.1 Candidatus Zixiibacteriota bacterium | reverse complement strand
GTGCCGGGCCACCGGCAAAGATGTAGTTGATCAGGTACACGGCATCGGAAATGGAGACGGCACCGGTGCAGTCGGCGTCACCGGCAAGCAGCGGATTCGGTGCCGGGCCGCCAGCAAAGATGTAGTTGATCAGGTAGACCGCGTCAGAGATGTTGACTGCACCTTCACCAGAAGCATCCCCACATATCGCTCCTCTCTGATACTTGACGGTGACGCATTTCGAACCATAATCACCGTCGCTCAATGAGCCCGTGACGCATGGATTGCCTTGAAGATCTACTGCTACGTCCCATGGTACGTCTATAAATGAGCCAGGCCCGTCCAGATACGCGTGCCAGGCCTCTGTGCCGTCGAAGAAATACTGAATGGTAACTATGTGCTGTTGCGCATCATCTCCTTTGTAGCTACCCGTGACGAATACATCGCCGTAATCATTGGCAACAACTTCCACGGGCCAGTCAGACCCGCTTGAAGCGCTGAAGCGCGCGACCCAGGTTCTGTCTCCGTTGGAAAGGTACTTCATGGTCACAAAATCGTAATCAGTGTTGATGCCTTCTGACGTACCGGATGCGTAGATGTTTCCTTGCTTATCCACGACAACGTGCAAACCGAAATCGATACCGTTGGCCGGACCATCATAAAGACGAGTCCACAAGGTGTCTCCAGCCGGGTTGTATTTCACCAAGACAATGTCATTGTTGGTACTCGACCAGAATATGTATCCTATCACATAGATATTTCCCATACCGTCGATCGCCATTCCCCGACTGTCTGCCCCCCACGATCCGACCGGGCCGGTGTATCGCCGCAGCCAGAGCATGTCGCCCGAAGGGCTATACTTGACCGTCATCGCCGCTCCGCTGGACTCCCCCGAGACCATCACATTACCAGCGGCATCTGTTACCACAGCATAAGCAATGTCCTGGCCCGAAAAAGGTCCATTGACGGTCCTCGACCACATTTCAACTCCGGCCGGACTGTATTTCACGGTGGCGAAATCAAAGTCGTTCGCCGGCGAGTAAGTATACCCGGTCACGCAGATGTTACCTTCACCGTCGAAACAGATATCGTAGGGGCTATCGATGGTGTCAGCATCGCCATTATAAATTCGCTGCCACTGAGTGTTACCGGCAGAATCAAGCTTTGATGTGAGGAAATCGCCGTCGTAGTCAAGTCCCAGGCACTTGGTAACGGCTATGTTGTTCTGGCTGTCCCCTGCGATACGGAATCCGTCTACGGGCGTCGCCCACTTGAGGTTTCCGGCAGAGTCGTACGCGAGCGTTGATGGAAAGCCTGTGACAATCAAATTCCCTGCGTTGTCCACAGTAATTCCGTATCCCGAGGAACTCTCGGAGATCGTCGTGTCAACATACGTTCTCATCCACAGAGTGTCAGCTGTCCTGCCCATGGCGGAACCTGTAACCACCGACATCCAGATCAAAGAAACCAACCATGTTCTCACTTCTCGTACTCCTCCTTCCTTAATCGGCGCATTCTGAGACAAGAAGGCTTTCTCCATCGGGGGCCAGTGAACATCCGGATCCAGCCTGACCGTTTGACGACCCATCGGGTTCTCATCTATGCCCTTCACACGGCACGGGCCCGGCGGCAAAGATGTAATTGATCACATACACGGCATCCGATATCGATATCGTCCCGCTGGAGTCGGCATCACCGGCAGCCAGCGGATCCGGTGCAGGGCCTCCTGCGAAGATGTAATTGATCAGACAAACCGCGTCGGAAATTGAAATGGCGCCAGAGCCGTCGGCGTCGCCGCAAAGAAAATGCACCGGATCGGTGTAGCAGAAGACGCCGTGCCGCGTGGCCATATAGAGGATACTAGCCTTACTATAGCTGATCAGTAGCATGTCATATGTTGGCGTGTCCGGTTGCATCAGGTCGACAACCTCTGACCATGTCTGCCCACCGTTCGAGGATTTGAGAAACATCAAAGGCTCATTCAACTGAGCCGTTGATACGTACAGGTTGTTCGGTCGAAGTGAATCGATTTCGACGCTGTACAAGTAGTAGCCGTTCGTCGCGATGATCTGCCAGTCGTCGCCGCCATTTTCAGTCCTCTGCACTTGACCTTCCATTGAGACGTATGCAAGATCAGAGTTGCTGGGATGAATGGCAATGTCGTGACAGCGGTTATCCCCCGTATAAACGACGTTGATCAGCTCCCAGTTTTCGCCGCGATCAGTCGACTTGAATAGCCAGGGATTGAAAATAGCACCTTCCCCACCCGCCCAAACAATACTCGGATTCCGACGATCGACTTTGGCAAACACTACCACTCCCCACCCGCTCCAATCGCCCCACCTCGGCTGCCAGCTCAACCCGCGATCCGTCGACCTGGCAATCACCGCCAATCCTGTTGCCAGCAGAGTGTCTTTCTGGTTTGGCAATCGGTTGAAAGCGAGAACCGGCTCGACACTGCCGCCACCATAGCCATTTTGAAATGGCAGCCACGATGCGCCACCGTCAACACTGCGATAGATAGTGGCATCACCGCTCGCTGTGCCGGCAAAGATCGTATCGAGATCGAGCACCATCAGCGCACTAATCTCATGATCAGACAGGCCAAGATGCACCCATTGGGGAAGCGGGTCAATTGTCAGTGTCCGGTAGACTCCGCTGTCGGTCGCCGCAAAGAGATAGTCCCCTACCGTTGCTATCGCGCGCACCAGTCGATCATTGAGACCCAGATTCTCCCACTCCGCCAGAGCAGGCGCGCACAGCGCGACAGAAATCAGAAGCCCAGCAACCACTGCCGTTCTCATCGCAATATTCATGCAATTCATCACTCAAAGGCTTCACTTACACGCCGCACAGGGCGCCGGGCCACCGGCGAAGATGTAGTTGATCAGGTACACGGCATCGGAAATGGAGACGGCGCCGGTGCAATCGGCGTCACCGGACAACACAGGGTTTGGTGCCGGACCGCCGGCAAAGATGTAGTTGATCAAGTAGACTGCGTCAGAGATCGAGATCGCACCAGAGCCGTCGGCATCGCCGCAGAGAAATTCAAATTCCGCGAGCTTGGCTACAAAGCCGTCAAAGCCAAAAATCGAGCCCCCGGTGTAGATGGCGTCATAGGCGTTCCTCGTCGGGAAATCATTAGACTCAGTTAATCCACATACATACATGCCAGAATTGTCAATGGCGATATCATAACCCTCATCAATTTCATTCCCGCCCACGAAAGTGCCGAATACGAGTGAACTCCCAGAAGGGAAGAGCTTGGCAACAAACACATCACTCCCGTTGCAGCTTGCATCATATGCGTCTATCACGGGGAAATCTTGCGAGCCAGTTGCTCCCGTCACAAATGCATAGCCGAAGCCATCGACGGCGATGCCGTACCCCAAGTCGTTTGCTGAACCTCCAAGGTACGTCGAGTATAGGAGAGCTGATCCTGATGCTGCCAGTTTCGTCACAAATGCGTCCTCGCTGCCATTGTAGGACTGACAATAAGACTGCAGTGGGAAGTCAAGTGATCGGGTAATGCCGACTAAGTAGGCGCAACCTGAGCCATCAACAGCGATGTCGTACGGCCACTCCCTTCGACTGCCACCAATGTAAGTGCTGTATGAGAGCAAATTCCCGGACAGAGACAATTTTGTCACGAAGACGTCGATGCTATCATTGTAGGTAGCGTCAAATGCATTCTTTGTCGGAAAGTTATTCGAGTAGGTCGCCCCGGTCACGATGGCTACTGATAAAGGCCCGGAGTTGTCCAGTGCAATGGCCTCCCCTCGATCGTCTGAACTGCCGCCTAAGTAGGTGCTGTATGTAAGTGTTCCTCCTGAGGAAGAGAGCTTCGTGACGAAGGCATCTCCGACCCCATCATAGCTGGCATCGTACGCGTTCATTATCGGAAATGTGAGAGATCGTGTCGTTCCCGTAACGTACACCGATCCAGAGACGTCGACGGTGACGCCTGCTCCGGCGTCACTTCCCTCGCCCCCAAGGTAGGTACTGAACTCAAGTGTGTTCCCCGCATTCGATAGTTCCACCACAAAGGCATCATTGACTCCGTTATAGGAAGCGTCGTATCCATTCCTAGTCGGAAAGTTGTCTGAAGTGGTTGCGCCAGTTATGTAAGCACGGGAAGTGATACCTGAACCCGGGTACCCGATGGCGATTCCATAGCCAGCATCCAAGTCGCTGCCACCGAGGTACGTGCTATAAATCAACGAATTGCCCGTAGTAGAGAATTTGGCGACGAATACGTCCTGAGATCCCCCAAGGTACTGGTCGTAACCTCCCGGAGTCGGGAAATCCGTGGACCATGTCCACCCCGTCACATGTGCGCACCCAGAGCAATCGACGGCAATCCCTTCGCACCATTCTTCGCTACCTCCGCCCAAGTAAGTGCTGTATTCAAGCCCGAGGAACTGAGGGGACGCAGGACTGGAATAACTAGAGGACGCGTATTTTCCGCCCAGATTGTTCAGCTGCGCAAAGTCTACCTCCGGATGTACGTTGTTCTCACGCGACGGCTCACGGATGAGGTTCTCCAGGTCGCCCCACGCAGTCTGGAATACAGTAGAGCCAGAAGACTGATTGGTAGTGCTCTCTATGCCCTCGTAAGCGATCTTGACTGATGAAAGATCTTCCTGAGACGCGCAGAGATATTCATAAGAGCATGTGCCATCGCCCGTTCCTTGAAAGCTAAGGACTGTGCCGGAGTAGATATTCTTGTACGCAACGGCCTCGTAATTGGGAACGTCAGTCTTCCACCGCGAAGGATCGCTACCGATAAAGTAGTTGCACTTGTATTCCATCATCCCCTCCCCCATGACTTCGACATCAGGATTGGCTCCGACAAACCTGGCAGTGAGAACAAGCTGCTCAATGCTGTCAGGCTTCATGTAATCACCGCGAAACGGGGAATTCATGCTTTCTGACTGGCCTGCTCCGCCTGCTCTTCGGAAGAACTGATACACCACCCGATCCTTGCAGAACCAAATCGTCGCGCCCCCGGAGCTTGTGCGAAAGAGCACGCGCTCATCCCATTGCCCCATATTCTTCGTAAATGCAACTGGCGTCTGCATTGATGATGGCGATGGCGTAGGTGTAGCTTCTGCGCGAGCTGTCGCCAAGAAAACGCAAATCGCCAGCACGCATGCTGTAAGAGAACCTGATCTCATGAGTCTGCCTCCCGGGGATTTTGGTGGGTTACACCATTAGTATATCCATTATCGAGTTATTTGTCAACGCTCAAGTCGGATTCGACCCGGGAACTCAGTGCATCGGAGTGGCCCGTGGATTCTCACCAATTGAGCGGTCAACTCGCACTCGAAATGATCTCCACCCCGGCCTGACTTCCGCTTCAGTCAGTTCTCGATGACAGCGAGCGGAAACCTTACGGCTGTGCCAAGTCTTGCTTGAAAGTTGTGTCCGCATGGCCCGCGCAACTTCTCTTGCTTTCAGACTCAATCCAGGACAAGTACCGGGAGTCATCTCTGGCTCCCGGCACTGGTAGCATGCTGTTAATTCACTTCGACGACCTCATGCTGCGCGATCGAAGTCTGCTGAATCGATATCGTGTTCAGTGTTTTTGCCCTTCGCTCGACGGTTCTTTCGACCCCGAATTGCCGAGCGTTCAATCCACGCATCAATGGCTTCTCGCCTGAACCTAACTAGACCTCCCAGCTTGATATGTGGAATGTAGCCCGCGTGGGTCCATTGGTAGATGGTTGACAGTTTGACTTGAAGGTACTCCGCAACCTCACTTGCTGTCATTAGTTGATCTTGATGGTTGAATTGTCTTTGATTCTGATCACTTGATCTGGCGCTCATCTGAAAGCAAGATTGCTAATGCCTTGATGGGTTTGTTCGTGACGCCCCTGGATGTTATTCAGATAAGTGACCAATGGGTGCCAGTCTTCGATCAAAACTATGAGGCGCTGAGACCCTTGTTTGGATCGGCAATTGTGAGATTTACGCACTTTTTCCCCGACTAACTGGTTTTGTGAACAAGCAGCTGAATGCGAATTCATCCGACATGTTGTGAACAGTCCTGGTCCTGAACTACTGACCAGATTCCTCAACTCGAGAGCCAATTGCGCACGAGCACAAATCGTGTGAAAGCTCCCGGGTCTTCTCACGGGAGTCAGTCATTAAACCATCATAAACTTAATCTCCTTTCAAAGTAGTCTTGGTTACTTGAGTCGCCTTCATTAATAGAGAAGAGCTGACTATCACATCATCTCCCGATATTCTTAAAATTAGTGCAAACTAACCTCAGCCAAGCAGAGTTGTCGCTAGTACTTGGCTTCGGACGCAATCTAAGGCTCAGCGTCGAAATCACGGGGCCGGGCATCGCATAAATCTCATAAGACATTATATGACATGATCTTAGGTTATGTTTTCTGAGCGCGAAAATTCTGCCAAACCATGCTCGATTGATGGTCAGCATCTTCCACTCAATCGGAATAAGCCTGATAACTTCCGTATTCAGCAGAACAAATAAGTTCAACCATGATCAGGATTCTCCGCAAAAAGCGAGGTGCAAAAAATCAGAAGGGAGGGTGGAAATCCTGTGGAATGCCCAGCATATAGGTGCGAAGACCGCTGTAGAGTCCCCAGTAGCTGGCGGAATTCATGACCTGGGACTGTCCCGCCATAGCACGATGAAGAGGCCGAGAGAATTGCCTCAATCATGAAGCAGCTACCGCCCGAAAAACGCCAAGCGAGCGTCAAGATCGTCGAAGCGAGAACTGCAAAAAAAATATTCCTGAGAAATAACAGAAAATCTGGGAGAAAGAGAAGGGGTATCCCTTTCTTTTTCTATGTGTAACCAGCGCGGCAAAACCAAGATAAGCACTGGCACACGGCAATCCCTCATAATTACTTGAGGGACAAACAGTTGACCCTAACAGGAGCGACAATGAAAAACGCTTCAATCGACCAGAAACTGCTGGCAATTCTGGTGGCCATCCAAAATCTCCTGCCGGACTACATAGAAAAAGTCAGGGAAGAGTACTTCAAGGAGACCAGCTCGGTATTCATTTTACGAGCCATCAAAAAAGCCTATGTCGACGGGGTAACGTTTGATAGCGGGTCCTGCCCCCACTACTTACAGACCCCCGTCGATACCACCTGGCTCTGGGAGTGCGAAAATGAATCCCCCAAGTTGATTGACACCTACATCAAAATCCTCAGGGACTCTTATGTCAGAAGGGAAGCCAAAGAGGCCGCTAGACAGTTTGCGACAATGGCGGACGATAAGAATACCAAGATCGATTACGTCATCTCCCAGCACGCCACAAAACTCCAAGAACTAATGCGCAGCGATTCAAGGTCACGGCCGGTCCCCTTTGGAGAGGCCATGAAAGCCACCATGGAATCCATCAAGAACCACTTTGCGCAACGGATGTCCGGCAAGCTGATCGGGGTGAGTCTGGGAACAACGGAACTGAACAAGATGACCGGCGGGGTCAGACCCGGGGAACTATTTGTCGTAGCGGGAAGACCCGGGATGGGCAAGACTGCTTTCGGCCTGCGCATTATCGAGGACAACTCGATGGCGAAAAATGAGCGGGGGCTGGTCTTCTCGATGGAAATGAGCGCCGAGTCGCTTTACGAGCGCCTGATTTCGTCTCGGGTGGGGATCAGCCTGAACAACCTTCATACCGGATTCGTTGCCAAGGCGGAATTGGAGAGAATGTATGAGCCCGTCTCTTGTCGGGACTGCCACGGGACCAACACCGTCTCAAAGACGACCTATCAAGAGTACCGGGTTGAGAACGCCTGTACCGACTGCGGGTCGACCAACATCATGACCATGTTCGATGCGGTCTTGTCCACCGAGTACCCGATTCACATCGTCGACACCGCCGGCTTATCGGTGCATCAAATCATTTCAATCATCAAAGGTCACAAGCTCCAACATGAGGACCTCAAGTATGTCGTAATCGACTACCTCAACATCATCGGAAGGAACGTCTCCGGATCCAACCTGAACGAAAAGTACGACAACATCTGCACGATGTTGCGGGATGCCGCCAAGAACATCGGGGTGGCGATCGTTCTGTTCGCGCAGTTATCACGGAGCGTTGAAGGGGAAACCGACAAACGCCCCTCACTCCGGCACCTTCGAGACAGCGGCGCCATTGAACAGATTGCGGACACGGTGCTGCTTTTGTTCCGCGAGTCCTACTATGACAAAACCAATACCAACGCGTTGGTCGACCTGGAGATCGACATCGCCAAGCAAAGAAACGGCCCGACGGGGCGGACAATTACAACGATGGATTTGGTAACGCAGAAGATTTACGAGGAGAGGGTGGAGAATATCTTGGCTTCTTCTCCTCGCCGGCGAAAGAAAACTAAATTAACCCGATTAAATCCCCATTACACCTTGGTGTCGAAAAGGGCAGCCGGGAGTTGTCTGAAACCAAGTTGCTATAGAGTAATCACTTACCGTGATCTATATACACGAGAAACGCTGAGGCTCTCTCCGTGTGTGGATCCTGCAGCATATATTTTAAAAGGGAAATGGATGTTCCATTGCTGTTGTCCAGTTATTGAATCGAACGGCACTGAGGCGGGGATCACATCGGCCATCAGTCAAGGCTGCCTTGATCAGGTTTGGCTTAGCTATGCAATTGAGTCAGAAGGGAGAGGTCATTATGAATAAACTGAGCAAGGAATCCAGACAACTGCTTGTCGAACACGGAGTCACTGAGGCGGCATTTGATGACTACTGGAACCTCTTTGTTACTGGAAAACCCAGGAGGGACTTCTTTGAATTGAGAGCCAAGAACTCCTGCGATCGTTCGAGTTGGTTCTTGACTCATAGTCAATTATCCAAGCTCGCGGTGATACAGCATTTGTGCGGCATCAGGACAATTGCGGCTAGGATCGGCTCTATGGTGACCTGCGTGATGTTCGATATTGATGATCACGGCAAGGTCAACGAATCAGTTGAGCAACGGGCTCGGTCGGTGATGAGGGCTATTCCTGGCAATTACCTAGTCTATACTAGCTCTCGATCTGGAGGCCTGCGCCTAGTGCTCTTCCTGGAGCGCCCGTACTTGGCTTCTGACGTCCAGAAGTGCATTGTGAAAAAGCTCAAGGACGCCAAAATACAATTCGGACCTGCCATCATTGAAGTCAGAGTCGCGGTGGCTTCTGATCGGCTACCCTTCGGAGATGGGAGCTTCACTGTTGATCCAATTACATTTGAACCATACTTCACGTTGAGCAAGACCGGGCAAATTCAGTATGCGGTTCGCGTGGCTAAGTGCGATAGACTGGTTCTGCCAGACTGCGCTGAAACCGATTCCTGGATCGAGCGAGGCAAGGAATTTGGAGAGAAGGTTGATCGGTTGCTGCGAGAGGGCTTGTATCCGGAAATCTCGACCTATGATGCCGTGTGGGCGCTGACCTACTACTTCCTCTCCGCAAGAATCTTGAGTCCCTCCGAGACGACTGACTTCTTGATGGAGTGGATCAGGCACAAGCACAACGGATATTCGAACTCGATCAACAGAGGTGACCTTGATCCAAGCGACACGAAGATACGTAACGCAGTCAATGGATGGCGTCCCAAGAATCCAGCGAAGACTCGCAGGATATTCTCGCGCAGAGGGCGTCAAGTGTCGGCTACCGATGTTGATCAGATTTTGCAGCTGTTCTCGAAATATGATGACCAACGACGAGCTTTCGCACTCTTGAGCTATGTAAAGGCTAATGCCATATTGCTTCCGTCGCATCAATGTGCCGAGTGTCTATGCCAGAAAAATCCTGCTCTTTCTGTCTTCAAGTATTGGGCTGAGCTTGCAGATTGCGAGTTTTGGCTTTGTCCAATTCCCTACCACAGATTGACGAGTCTGGATAAGTTCTCGACAAGAAACGTGAAAGCGTTCTTGATGCTTCTCGCTTCGAGTTTTCTCGTGGCCAAATGGCGTCCGGCAAATTGGCTCGAAGAGCAATGCAGTATCTTCTTCATTGCTTTCAAATACACGACAGAAACCACGGAATTCGCGTCACTAGATGAAGCCCTGGGCGCGCGGTTCAGCCGGTCGGAACTCATTGCGAAATACGGCGCGTACAGGGCAAGGCGGATACGGGCCACAAGCACTCAGCCGAGAACTAGCGCAACTACCTCAGATGATCAGCCAGAGGAGACGAAGTCGCCATCGGCTGCATCGGTCGAAGTTGAAGCGGCATCGTCTACGGCCCCGAAAGCATTGGATCACTCGGCGAGAGAATGCCTTGACGCCAAGCCGCAAGAGGCCAAGATCCGGAGAATGCGAAAACGCAAACCACTCTCAGCTTGGAAACAAATCCCGTTGGCGAAGGCAAGTTGATGAGGCGCTGCCGCAGTTGATCATTTCAGGCAAAGCATGCGGAACCAGCAGGTGAGGCAATGGCTTCCTATGAGTACTTAGTGACAGATCAACCTTCGATGCTTCAAATCTTGAACTAGTGTCGGAGCTCGTCATGATCCGGAGTAGTTGTTTCTTGTCGAGAGAACCATCAAAGGATACCGTGCGAGGTTCGGTGTTAATGGGCAGGATATCAGGTCACGGCCCTGCATTTGTGGTAGATACCCGATTAAAGCGAAAGTACGATACGTAGGCTTATATTTGCAGTGCTGGCGGTCAGAGCGACTGCGTTCCAACTAAGACGCCAATTTGGGCAAACCCTCACGTTGTCAGCAGCAGTGCTACTCCATCGTGTGCCTACGTTGCTCAGATCAAGTGCTTTCTTCGATCGCCTCCCGGAGAGTAACCGTACCTACTGCTAAGGTAATGGGGAACAAGGAGGCGGGCGCCTCGCATTCATTTGAGGCTGCTCAGAGTATTAGACGGACGGTCGCATCAGAATCCCCGCCAGCCGATCTCGTTGGCAACGCGCTTGATCTGCTTTACAAAAGAATCGTCTGGCCGAGCCTCGTCGATGCGCTGCTGCTCAGTGGCTGCCCATTTGTAGATCTGCTCGATGCTACCGGCTCCACGCTTAAAGGCTCGAGCCAACAACGCAATGCTTTCGCTGGTGGGCGGGAGACGAAGGATGATCTTGATTTCGGCATCGCTCCAAGGTTTGCCGCGATTGGAAATGTCGTCGATGTGTTCGGCGTCAAACTCCGCGAGCAAGCGTCGGCAGCAAGATAAGCATTCAGGCCAAGTCATCCCGTCGACGCCTTCGGACACAAGTTCTTTAAGACGAGCCCTGAGATCCGACTTCTTCATTTCCAACCTCCCTCATCGGTGCATCACTAGGGGTTTCTTGTTCTTGTTCGCCGTGTGATCCGGCGCGAATTAGCCAATTGGACATGTGAGATTTCTCCTCCTTAAAAGGACTTCCTCGAGCTGCTTCGTTTGAGGCACCCGACGATTGTGGCGAGCCGGATCATCTGAAACGTAACCGATTCGATACCAGCAGCTTATGGCGCTGTTAGACCCGCTACATTCCCGTTTATCCACATCGGGCGTGGAATTCTTGTTGACAAACCGATATAAAAAGAGTATAATATATACGAATCTGAAAGCAGGCTGGTCTTGCCAGTAGGATTCCTCCGGGGACCGTCAGGCCCCCTTTTTTTTCTCCTGAAAGTAATCAAAGCCGAACAATTCCAGTTGGGTCTGTCGCCGACGCGACCTTGCACAGGATCGGATCGAGTCGGTTGAAGTAGTTTTGCCCGGATTTTAGCTTGAAAAATTGACCGGGAGAAACTTTCTGATACAGGAGAAATGCGGCTAAGTCGACGGCTTGAATAAAATACGAATGTCTCGAATCTCGGAAACTCGGATCTTCGATCACGTACTGTAGTGGCAAGTTTCGATAGCCGCGCCCATAATCCTGTGCGTGGGGAACTGGGTTGTAGTTTCTTCTCTTGCGCAACAACTGCATCAATTTCTTGTCATCAGTATGGTCACAGAAAATGAGGCCGCGATCATCGGCGTTGGCAGGCCCTGGAAAGTTGCGCCTGGCAATTGTGTTTTCGAATCGCTGAATCAAAGCTGTCCACGCTGTTTCGAAGACGTCGTATTTTGCAGTCTTGCCCGACTTGTCAATGAGCACATTGATAAGAGAGATGGACGCAATTCGGGCAAGACAGTCGGCGAAATGTCGGATCATCGCCAGCCGGTCGTTTCGCGATATTCGCTTGGCCAGATCGCCCGGCTTAGTGATGAGATGAGCCGCGTGAAATTCTTCTCGCAATTTCAGTCCAAATCTCTGTCTCATCCGAGTTCGAAAAGCGATGAGTTCATCGAGGCATGCCTGCCAACGCAACTCGTGGATCACAAGGCCGGTCAAGACAAAAACTCTTGATGGCGAATTATTCAATCCACAGTCACCGCTTTCGTCGACGTACATGAAATACATGTCAGTTCTCACTCCTTCTGCAATATTAGCACTCCCTTAACTACGAATCAACCGACTACGCCTCCACCTTTTGATTTTTCGTTAACTTCTCATATTGCCTTTGGTCTTCGTCTCCCATATGTCACCTTTTGTTTCACCTATGTCAGTTTGACTATTCTCAGATTCTTGTTCGTCGATCCTGTACCCACTTCGTCAGTGCCGGGCCGTCGAGTTTGCGGGTGAGGTTGCCGTCGCGGATATAAATATCTTTGTCAAAGTGTGTGATGTCAGTGGTGGCTGTGACAGCGACGCGACAGATCATGCCCTCGGGAAACTGTTCGAAGGAGAGGTCGATCTTGTTGTGCGGTTTCGGCTCGAAACGGTCATTGACGAGATTGCGCAGCTTCTGCTCAAAGCCGTCCTTGTCGTGCTTATGGCAAAGCGCAAAATCGCGCTCTAACCCTTTGATCTCGCCGCTGTCGGTTACCCCGATGAGCAAGGTGCCACCGGTCGTATTCAGAAATGCTGCTATCGTCTTCAAGGCAGATTTGACCAACTCGCCGTTTTTCTGGCCGGTCTTGACATCATAGTCCAGGGTCTCTTTGAATTCAAGTTGTGGCCCCTCACCCTGGACGACGAGCTGGAGTATCGGGTGCGACCGCCAGTAGGAAGGCGGCTTGCTCATGACGAGTTCGCAGTGCGCGAGATAGTCGGCGTACTTCTGTTTAACTTCAACGATAGAATTTTGCGCCTCGGCGAGCTTCGGATAACGGCGGCAGTACCAAAGTTCTATTTCGCGAATGTCATCCTGAGTGAATCCGATCACCCGATACAGGATTTCGTTGATCACACTCTGCTCGTCGCTATGAAACGAGTAGTCTCCGTCTTCTCTCTGTTTCGCAATTATCGCATCTGCTAACACCGATAGCTCTTTCTGACTATCGGCAGACGCGAACATGCATACTGGCATTGCCTCCATCGCATCGCCCTCAGCTTGGACTGTGTGACATTGGTAGATTTTGAACAGATACCTGAATTGCAGGCTGCACAAGATGCTCAGCAAGAAGGACTGGTCAATTCTATCAGCAAATAGCCCATCGCTCTTTGAGTCGAAGCACGAGCTACTGCCAATTCTGAAAGTGGGCGCATAAATTCCTGTTCGCGAAAACGTAATCCCCTCGCGAAAGTAGTACTCGGAATTCTGAAATCTCGAAGCGATTCGTTCCTCGTCACCGGGACTAATCTTATCTTCGTCTCCATGCGACCGTTTGATATCCGCAATGGTCGCCGTTCGAAGCCGCTTGACTGCGCTCATTGACCAGTCGATGAAATACTGAGTAGGAACATAGTAATTCGGCAACCAGCCCTCATCGGTATCGCTCTCGCCGCCCTTATCATAGGGCACAAAGTGCCTTCCACCGTAGTTTCTTAGATCGACGCCGTTGAGCTTTTCATCCTGAGTGAGATTCTTAATCTCTGCATCGGTCAGTATCTTGGAGTCGTCGATGATATCATAGCTCCCGCGAGCTTCCGGTCTCCTGCGCAGGTAGTATTTATTATCCGCCGTTGCCAACCCTTGCTTCACTTCTGCTATGTCACCGAGCTTAGTGAATCGCGGATCGCTCATTAGCCGATAAAGCTCGGGCGAACCGATGAAAAATGAAAAGTTGTTGTAAGTGCTAATCAATTCTTGCTCGTAGGTGTAGCGAGCATACTCAGTCGTCTGAACATCCACGCCGTGTCCGGCGATGGCGCGAAGGTTAGCTTCCAGTGTATTCCATTGGTCGCTCGGGAGGTTGCGCAGATCGGCGGCGATCAGCTTGTGCTGGTCACCCGGCTTCTGCTTATTGGCAGTAATGATGCAGGTATTCACCGTGGCATCGAAAATCCAGGATGGCAAGTCCATAAGATGCAATACCTGAGTTTCTTCGAGAAGCTTCTTGCGTAGCGGCCGGTGCGATCTGATTGTCCGCCAGGTGTCGGAAACGATGTAGGTGAAATGGCCACCAGGCTTGAGCAACTGCAAAGCTCGGGCCATGAAAAGACCGTAGCTATCCTTGCTCTGTGGTTCTTCTTGCTTGCCGTCCTTGTCCTTCTTGCGCGGGAAGAAGTTGAAACGGAGTGGATCTTCACACTTGATTCCATAAGGGGGATTTGCCAGGACGATGTCGAATCCTCCCGGCTGGGTCTGGGCAGCCAATTTATCGCCAAGCGGAATTTCACCGTCGACCGTCGCTTCTGGATTGCGAGGCAGGAAAACTTCTGCGAAATCGACACCCCAATCGAAGCTCTCGACTTTCTGGCCCGAGCGCACCCATTTGGCAATTTCCTTGCGCTTTTCCGTGACTTGTTTCTCAAGCTCGGCTTTGCGTTCCGGTTTTGTGGTTCGCGAATGATCAGACTTCAAACGTGCAACTTCCAAAATGATCGACTGAGCGAGATCGTAATTTCCTTGCGGATTCGGTGACACCAGAGAATCGCCCTGTTCGATCTTGAAATCAAGATTTGGCAGCGGCTGAGGTTTCTTGCCTTTGAAGTCGACCGCGAGGGCCAACCACAACCGCAAGCGGGCAATGTTGACGGCGAAATCGTCGAGGTCTACACCGTAAAGGTTGTTTTGAATGATCTTAAGTTTGAGTTCGTAGTCGCCTTCGGGTGTCATCTCCTCGTCGCGAGCCTGGAGTATCTGCTTGAGCGTGTGCAGTTCATTCAACATACCCAACAAGTATGCTCCCGAACCGCACGCCGGATCGACGACCTTGACCTCGGAAAGTCGCCGTAGCAATTCGCGCGCTTGTGGTAATTTGATATTGGCCGCGTCATGTTCATCCACGAGACTTTCGAATCCGCCCAAGTAGCCTTTTAGTGCCTCTCGACACATGAAAGAAACAACCGTTCGAGGAGTATAGTATGACCCGGACTCATGACGGCCGGTGACGAGTTTCTCGAATACCTTACCCAGCATTTCGGGATCGACCGCTACGTTGATGTTGAGCGGCGTCGACTCTTCGACAGTGAAATTGTAGCGATAGAAGAGACCCTGCTCGCCGATGATTGGCTCGAAGGCGGCATCTTTGATGTCAATTACTTTGTTGTCAAGTTCATGCTTGAGGAATAGTCCGCCATTGAGAAAATGCACTTGACCAATCGCGACATCGTCTTGATAGCCTTCCTCAGCCAGAGCCTTGAAAAACAGCGGCTCAATCCGGCTCTTGAAGAACGACTTGTTGCCGATCGGTCCGGCCGCATGCAGTTGCCGCAGGTAGTCTTCCTTGCCGTCAAACTTCAGCCAACCTTTACGCTCCACGAAGCGGAGAAACATTAGGCGGTTGAAGAGCATCTGCGTATACTTGCGACGTTCCTCGTCATTCTTGAGCTGAGATTTGAGGCTGCCCTCTACGAGGGTAAATACTTCCTCATAATCGTCATAGAATCGGCGGGTTACCTTTTCAATGTTGAAGGCATTCGACCATGCCCTGATCCATTCGCCGGCTTTTCCTGGCTCGGCCGGCCACTTGAGTGCAGGCAAATTGAATTCGCATGCTGTTCGGGCTGGGATGTCGTGTCCCCAGCCAAATGTGGCGATAGTGGCAATGCCCTTGCCGGAGGTCGGTTTCTTGAAATGCGCAAAACGAAAATGTTGATACTGATGGGTACAGATAAACAAGATTTGGTCGGGTTGCCACGTTTTCTGATCGGCGCGTTTGTCGCGACTACCGACCAGTCCACGCAGAACTTCTCTGAGAATTCGCGTTGTTCCGCGTTCCTTGGTAAAGACATCTGCTCGTTTGAATTCGAGCACGAAGATGCCCCAAGTCTGGTCATCGACGAGCGGCTGAATTTGGAAGATCTTGCCCTCAGTAAGATGCTTGCTCAATCCCTTCGCCTTTAGTTCGTCCTCTGTCCACTCGAACGCGATGTCGTCAAGTTGTGTGACTTCCTGCTCAATCGGCCAGCCTAATTGATTGCGGAGGAGCACATCAACGAAGGTCTTCAGGTCGACAACGTCATGGAGGGCTGCTTCGATATTCTTGTGCATTGTCATCAACTGAGCTCCATCCAACACTTGAGCACCGGCTTCACCCACGCCGGCGCTTGCACCTGCTTCAGATAGCTGTTTTTGATGTGCTTTTCCACCTTGACGCGAATCTCGCTAAGCGTGGCATCTTCAATCACCCGCCGCCGCGTCGTGGTCGGTTCCGAACGGATCACTGTAACGATCTCGGCGGGCTCGTCCACGATTATCTCACTTTCGAGGTCGAAGAGATACCACTTGGTGCGGCCAGCGTCTTCCGCCCAGATGACTTCGCTGCTCGGGTTCTGGGGATCGGTCGGTCGCGGCGCCGGCAGGGCGTAGCAGAGGAACACCGCCCGCGCGCCCGCTGTGGGATGTTGTTTGCCGGAGAACACCCGTCCGGGCAGGAGGTTCAAGCGCTCTTCCAGGCCGGGGTTATCTCTCAACAAACGCTGATACTCAAGATGCATTTCCTCGATTGTTGTGGTCGTGCCTTCGTAAGCGTGGGTGAAGTCCTTCAGGGCCTCATAGTCGTCTTCCGGCTTGAGCAGTTTCCGCCCCTCAATGCCAAAGACCTTTGAAATGCGCAGCGTTTTGTGCGACACCTTCGAATAGAGCTTGAGCAGGTCGTCCAGTTCATCGGGCGGGAGGAAGTTCCAATAGTGGATCTTTCCGCGAGAAGCGGCGCGTTCCGGGTGATCGGCTATGATGCGCTTCTCGACGGCGGGATCCATGCGCCGATCGACACGGCCGATTCGCTGCATCAGGCGTACCGGATTCCAGTGCAAATCATAGTTGATCATCAGAGTGGCGTCTTGCAGGTTGAGTCCCTCCGACAAGACGTCGGTTGAAATCAGGATCTGAATCTCTTCCAATCCGGCCTGTATTAGCCCGGCTGATGATGAGTCGTTGTAGTAAGGCGCAAACCGCGTGATAATCTCCCCCCGGTCACGATCATCAGAGCTGTCAACCTCATCCACGTCCACAAAGCCTGATTTGGTCAACTCCGAATGAAGATAGCGCGCGGTATGCATGTATTCTGAGAAAATGAGCACCTTTTGGCCCTTCAACAGCGGTTCGTTCTTCAGAAGCTTCTTCAGTGCCGCGAGCTTGTCATCATGCGTTGCGCGGAATCTCTGTGTCTCCTCCAAGAACTCGCAAATCTGATCGAGATCAAGGTAGTTGTCCGCCAACAGATCGCTGATGCGATACTCGTCGCGCTCGAGTTTCTCCACGCCTTCGAGCATCTCCTCGGTAATGAAATCCTCGTCATCATCAGCGTCGCTCCGATAATCTCTCAGCGACTCCTGTGCGTAGTCAATCAGCTCTTGATGTAATGCGCACCACTTCTCCAAGCGCGCCCGTTCGGACTTTGTTGCACTATTGACCTCCTGGAAGGCAAGGATCTTCCGGAGAAGGAAAATGCAGGAAACCTCAAATGCCTTGACCGAGCTCTCAAATCGCTTCAGGAATTGTGTGCGAATCAGTGACACCACTTGCTTTTGGCGGCCCTCAAGCAGCGGGTCAATGTCGGTTCGTGGCCCGCTGTAGTAGTATAGCGGATAGTAGCTACCGAGGGTGAATAACGCCTTCTCTTTCGAGAACGCCGCCTCAACTAAATCGAGCAGCCGGCCGTAAGTCTTCTTGACGGAGTAACCGACTACTTGAGGCGTCGCTCGCACCGGGAACATCGCCGCCGACTCGCCGTGCTGCTCTTGGCTCTTGCGCACGTAGGCGCGACTGCGTTGCACTACCAAGGCTCGAAACAGGGTGTCATCCTTCAAGATGGCTTCGGCCTCGGTCAGGCTCACCTCACTGCTGTCAAGTGTACCCCGCTTCAGATCGAGCAATCTTTCCAGCGCGTTCTCCATCTTGCGAAAATGGCCCCGAAGGGAATGAATCCCTAACGGCGCGTCCTTGAAGAAATCTACCTGCGGTTTGCCGTCCGGGCGTCTCGGGACGAAGAGCTCGATCATGTGCTGAAGGTCTATGAGCTTGTTGTTAATGGGAGTCGCCGTCAGCAGGTAGACCTGCTTGCCCTCACATAGCTCCAGCATCTTGCGATAGCGCGACGGCTTGCGTTCGCCTTCGCCCTTGATTCCGGGATTACGGAAGTGGTGTGCTTCGTCGATGACAATGGCATCCGCCTGTTCAGCAATTCGCCGGAAACGCTCAACCCAATCGCCTTCGCGAGACAGGTCAGTGTGATTGAACGCGACCAAGTTGGAGAAATCACCGTAGAGTTGCGGAAGGTGCTTGCGCAGGTGCTTCTCCCAGACGGGCTTCCGCGCCGCTTTCGGGACAAAGAGCGCAACCCGCTTGCGTTCAAACATCGTCAAACGCTCGATGGCCATCAAACCAATGAAGGTCTTCCCAAGCCCGACGCCGTCGCAAAGAAATGCGCCGCCGTATTGCTGGGCGATCTTCATCAGCGCTCTGTAGCCTTCTTGCTGGTAACGATCGAGTTTGGCATACATTTGGGAGCCGCCATGCTTCGGACCCGAGAGCTCCCACTCGCTCACCGTCAACTCATGGCCCCTGAAGAACTCCTGCAGGGCCTTGGCATAAACTTCAAATGGCGTGTAGTCACGAACGTGCCGCTCGATAACTTTTAGCACCTCGTCGGAGATCTCCTCGGCTTGATTCCAGTGAGTCTCAAACCACGTTTGAAGCTCTTCGACTTCCCGCCTAATTTGAATATTCAATTCGACGTTTGTCGTTAGTCCGGGATACGTGAAGTTGCTTGAACCCACCAACGCGGCTGCACCAATCACTGCCTGCTTGGCATGAGTTATGTACGCCTTGGCGTGAAACTTGTCCTTGGTATAGATTCTGACCTTGATCTTGCCGTCGGAAATCGCGTCAACTATAGCGGGAACGCCCCGAAGGAAATCGTTCCCTTCCTTCTCTTTTTCGAGGCTTATGTCGAGGACTTTCTTTGCCCTTTCAACACCCTCAAGTAGCGCCTTTCTTGTTCGCAGCGAAACCTGGTCACCAGTGAGAATTCGCAGTTGCTCGAGCTTCTGCCATTGCCCGTCGAGCGCCAGGAGCGCCCCTATTTCGAAGTAACCTGTGGCGATGTCAAACTTGGTGGCGAGATCTGCCCACTCGTGAAGGTACTGCTTAACCTTCCAGTCGGCGTCGCTGTTGTCGACGATGAAAAGGTCTCCGCCTTTGCTTCTCAAGTCACCCATTCGTGTCCGTCAATCCTATGATCTGCGAGTCATTCCTAATTTCAGCAATTGTTGACTCAAAGTCAATATGGTGATAATCGCCGCTGTCGAGAAGAGATGTCGCGAGCGAAGCCGCAATCATTGTAGCTACGCGTCTACGCTGGCTCTCTTCTGAAAACTGGAAATAGCATCGAGAATGCTGTTGAGCAGCTCATTTGTGCTCCAACCGCAGTCAAATGCATTGTTTATGATCTCATTGAGCTGCGTGCACTGTGAGGGCAAGAGGGTTTTCCTTCCCAAGTCTCCGAACAGCAATTGTCCGACCACCTCCTCATATCTTTTGTCAGCCCTTTCGTTCAATTCCTCAGCGTAATTCTCATCATCGTCGCAAAGCCGATCGAGGTAGAAATCACCACTGTCAGGCAGATCAATGCTGAAGACATTTGCATAGACTGGCTTCCCTCGTACTGTCTTGAACACCTTCAGGTCCCGTACGCAGGCATTATATAGCGCATCTTTGATAGGCTGAAGCCTGTGATCCTTTGGTTTGACATAGTTCTGATAGATAAAGGCACGCGATTGGAGGCAATAGTCAACCCGCTCGACAAATAGCTTCATCAGCTCATCATGATATCGACCATGCAGAAGCTCACTTACTTTGTTGAAGAAAGTTGAATTGTAATACGTCGGCTTCGTACCCTCTTCTTCTTTGATTCCAACACACTTCCAGTATGCGGCCATAGCAGTCTTGGCAAGCGCCTCAGGCACGTTCTCCGCTCTCACTATTCCGAGGAAGAACTCCAGCGCTATCAGAAAGTGTTTAGGATCTTCGATGGCTCCGATCCACTCCATAATCCGCGAGTCAAGCTCATCGATTCCGGTTGGAATATGCTTCCGAAGCCAGGGCACGACAGTCTTTAAGAATTCAGGTGGAAGCGGAGGTAGCAATTCCTCGTCGTCATCTCCGTCCAGGATCCAGGTGTATTCGCCGGACTCCAACATCTTGTCAACAAAGGTTCTGTAGTCGGAGTAAAGAACGTTTAGCAGAGCATCGTTCCTGATAATTAGCTGCTGCAGTTCTTCTGGCAACTGACTCGCAATGAGTAACCGCATTCCAGTGGCAAACCGAGAACGAGTGAGAAAGGAAGTCAGTAGATCGATGTCAACAGGGTCATCGGGATTCAATTGACATAAAGCAGCAGCCATAAGCGCCAACTTCGTTTTCTCATCAGGAAGTTCAGCCTCGTCAGACATTTCCCCAGAGCGCATGGCCTCTGCGGTTGGAGAATCCTTCGCAAAGCGATTCAGAAAGTCTCGAAGAAGCTCCACGTACTCGTCGTCTCGACTAAAGAGCTTACCGAGATTCTCTACCGTCAGGACGATTTCGTCGACATTTATTGTCATTTTCCACTCGGTAGCCGTTGGATTCCAGGCGGAATCGATCGATGCTTGTTCCAGAAACTCCTTCAGTTCATGAGATGGAGAAGCAAGTATGGAGTTCCAAAGTTCTCGACCCAGATCCAGAGGAGAGATTCCCTCGCTTCCAATATCGTCGAGTAGTTTGCCCGTGATAATCTCTTTGAGGCCACAGTCGAGAAGAACGATCAGAGCACCATGCTCCCTCCAAAATGCGAGCCTCATGCTCCACGAGCGCGCCAAGAGTGGAGCCCTGCTCGCGAGCATTAGTAGCATTTGATAGTGCCATAGCGGCACTTCGGAAGTGGCTCCGTAATCACGGTGCTCGAAGCGCGTTAGTGTTCTCCAGACTGGGAAAAGACGAGTCAATCTGAGTAGGAGAACACGCAAGGCGAGACTCCGCTCTTCTAGCACAACTTCTCTGAGGTAACTGCTTAAGAGGAGGAGGAGCATTGCGCTGTCACCATTACAGTCAGGGTATTCATCAAAGTAGCTGTACCAGGAGCTATCTTCGTCAGGCCATTTCTTTCCCCCAAGAAGAAACTTGACGCGTTCGCGGAATTGGCTCTTGCAGTGCACAACTTCACTCAGGATCTCTAATCGACTGGTGATCTTCAGGTGCCTGAGATAGTAATAGAAAAAGTAGGGTTCCGGCCTGTTAAACCTGTCCTCTCTGATCATCGGCAGGAAATGATTGACTATGCGATCGTGGGCTCTTCGAATCTCGGGGGCATTTGTCTTCTCGAGAAAATCTTCGAACGATTTATGAAACACACGAATACCTTCTGTTTCATGACTTCCCTCGGATTGCGGGTAACCTGACGGTCGGTCGCTCGGAATGATCAGCAGTTCTCGAAGCAAATCCAGAGTACGGCGCAGCTTCTCTATCCCAATGCCAGAGTATCTGGCCAGCATCTCCACAGTTGGCCGCACTTGAAGGGCAATCATTAGTGCCAGAGCCCTTAATCCCGTTTCTTCCCAGACCAAGCCGTGATATGAAAATCTCTCTGGCATTCGAAATCGCATGATGCGGTCATAATACGACTCGAGGTCGCCCGGGAGGCTCGACAATTCTCCCCTTGCAAGCCGGTCGTGAAGCACGTCATCAATCGTGGCCGAGAGATACAGAAATACGCAGCCCGTTCGGCTTATCAACTCTGCTATTTCCTCTTCGGTCCATGAGGGAAGACGTGTCTCTGCATAGAACTGCAGATCTTGCAGATTGCGTGCGTCATCTTCAAGCCTTAGTTTCACCAGTGGACCAGCTATTCGGTCGAGTTCGCGAATCTCGCGACTCGCGAGCACCAATCCTACATTTTCAATGGTTCGCAGGGCATTGATCGAATCGACAAATGTAGCGATGTCCTCTTGCTGCAATTCGTCAATACCGTCTACAAAGAAGACGATTGGCGATTTCGCGCGATCCGGATCCTCGTCTCTAATTCGTTGGATGAGCCACATGAGCTTGTTCACATCGTCATTCGGTAGTGGCTCGAAACTCTTACGTCCAAACCGAAGGCTAATGCCGGTCTTCGCTTCCAAGTCGTCCGTTACGTGCTTCATCCATTGCGTCAATCGATTTCTGTGGTGCTCTCCGTCCCTGAAGAAGAAGTAGCTATAGTCTCCCCGGGAAATCTGAGGATCGTCCGCGACAGTCCGCTTCATGTGTTGAACCATGAATGACGACTTGCCGGTCCCTGGTTTGCCAAGGATCAAGAATGTTTGGCCGCCTGCAAGATCATTGACGAAGTCGTTAACATCCTTGAATAACCACGTTCGCCCAGAGAAATCTCTGATCCTTTCCCTTAAATCACTGAAGTCGTCTAGGTAGTTCCTTCCAGGTCCAATTTGCAAATTACCAAATAGATCGTTCAAACTCTTAAACAGAGATTCATCTGACCTACTTATTACGGAGAAGCGCTCGCTTGCAAAGGCGTCGAAGTAATCCAATTTGACTTGCTCTCTTCCAGCACTTTCGATCCTTGCCAGATTGTAGACTCTAACCAGACTGCCTTTGCGCCTTACAACAAGTAACGGCCAGGCGTTTGCTACTATCCCACCGTTTCTCGTGATCAGCACTTTCTCTTCGTCAAAGGTCGACTCGTACTCGACCTCATGACTGCCGGTTAGCTTAGTCTGCCTGCCATCTTTGCACGGAAGCACTAGTTCATGTTCAGTGAAGATCTCTTGCCTTGCAAGCACACGGACAATCGGATCGAGGAATTTATCAAGGAGTTCGACTGCAAAGGGTTCATCAATAATCGAGTGATGTGCAGCTGGCTTGTATGCCCTGTTTAGAGCTTCGAGGACATTTAGCAGTTCAGCCGACCCAGAGCGACGAAACAGCTTGCATAAGTCAGTAGATCCTGAACCATTCGTGAGTTGTTGCAGGTGGTCAATCTTTTCCCCGAACATCGTTCGCTTAAGGTAAATGTTCTTGATGGAGTTCCGTTGGATATCTGTTAACTTGCGCGTGCTCCTAAGAATTTCGACGTCAAGAAGAATACAACAGTAAGTAAGCGTCTTCTCACAGAGACTATGAAGACTCGTCAACGCCTGTGCAAGTCTCCCGGCATCGAGCGCTTCCAGCAACGTCTGGTACGCCAGCGCCAGAGGCTGCGGATACCTCGTAAGGATTGCCCCAGACTTCTGATGCTTTGGTCGCCAGTTTGTCATTATCTATCCCTCCAACTTCTGGATGTAAGTCTAAGAACTTCTGAAGGTCGCAGGACTTGCCGGTCGTGAGCCAGTTAAATGCAGACAAAACTTGCTCTTGCTGCTGGTACAATACACTGACTAGAAACTGCTTTCTGCTGCAGCGATCTTGTTGAGTTGTGCAGCAGTAGCGAATGCAGCAGAATAGACGATCACTGAAACAAATAGAATGCATGTTCTCACGCACAACGACAAGTTAGGCTGGTACCAATCAGCGCAATGTCAGGGACTCACTTAGATCGACTCGAGTCACAAGAATGCGAATAAAGATCGGTTTCCAATTGCCCATTAGTGAACGCTCTCAGCGTTCGAAATCTCATGGATGTCACGGCTCACAGGGCGCCGGCCCACCGCCGAAAATATAATTGATCAAATAGATCCCATCTGAAATCGAGATCGCTCCGCTGCAATCAGGATCGCCCGACGTGATCGGCGCTGGAACTGGACCACCGGCGAATATGTAATTGACTAGGTACACGGCGTCTGAGATGGCGATGCTTCCATCTCCATCCGCATCTCCCCGTATCCAATCAAGTGAATTCACCAAGAACGTTAAGCCACTGAAGTCCCAACCCCAGTGTACCATGATCACATCATTATCAGAGTCATTATCGATGTCTGCGCTATATGCACCTACAGTGCGTTCGATGAGGTTTGGAATCTCGAAGTTCAGGCAGAAGGAACCAGTCCCGTCGTTGATGAGAACGGTTGCCTGGTAAGTTCCTGATCCGTCGTGTGACATCACCAAATCAAGGTCATTATCCTCGTCTAAATCGGTAGCACAAATGCAGCCTACCCCGTCGCCGATTGGGTAGTTGTCGATTTCGGTAAGCTGCCCCAAGTCATTCGCATATGTGAGAAGCGTGCCGCCATCCAGACCCGAAGATACCAGTACGTCTGGGTCGGAATCGCCGTCAATATCGGCAATCGCAAGCCCTCCGGCCCCTTGGGGAACATTGATTGGTGTTCCAAGCGTAAAACTCCCGCTTCCGTCATTTAGCAGTTGCTGGATGCCTAGGTCTCCGCAGGTGATGATAAGATCAGTGTCCAGGTCCATATCGATATCTGCGGCTTGAATCGACCAGGGCCTGAAGCCGATCGGAATCTCTGGTCGACCCTGGAACGTTGCATCACCCAGATTCTTGAAAATGGACACCGACTGCCCGAACCCGTTCAATACGGCAATATCAACTAACGAATCGCGATCGAAGTCGCCCAGTGTTAGCGTCCCTGGGAAGTTACCTGTACCATAAGTCTGAACTACGGCAAAGTTCGCCATACCATCGTTTCTGACAATATTAATGCTGTTCGAATTCGTGTTGGTCGCGACCAGGTCATCGTCACCATCATTGTCGACGTCTACGGCAGCAATGCCCATGGGATGATCTTGAACTCCAATGAATCTTGGGGCAGCAAACGTAAGTCCGTCCAAATTCAGAAGTACAATCACTTGATTCGAGAACTCCGATGCAATTCCAATGTCGATGAGGCCGTTCTTGTCGAAGTCCGAAAACGATATCTGCCTAAGTCGCGTACCCAATGGCATTGAGAAGTCCCCTTCATGCAACAACGTGTCGCACGTCTCGACTGAGCTATGCCCTACCGCGAATAGAGCGCTAGTCGTCATAATTGAGAGTAGAAGCCACAAGAAGACAGACAGAATGCGCATCGTAAACTCCATCCTTTTCGTTCCTGAGTCGGCTGTTAATCCAAGTTTGCCATTATCTCCAATGTCCAGTTGTCTCACACGGCTCCGGCCCACCGCCGAAGATGTAATTGATCAAATACACCGCATCTGATATTGAAATCGCTCCACTACAATCAGCATCTCCCGATAGCAACGGTACAGGCGCCGGGCCGCTGGCGAAAATGTAGTTGATCAGAAATACGGCATCGGAGATCGATATCTGTCCGTTGCCATCCGGGTCACCGGGTCTCATTGTACGGAAGCGAAAAACTTGATTTGACCAAGTCACTCCTGTGCTCAGGTCGGTCGCCTTCACCTTCCACCAATACTTAGTCCCCCAATTCAGAGGCTCGGACGGTTGCCATGATGTGCCGTCGATCCCGGAAGTGATGCTCGCAAAACTGAAACTGCTGTCAATCGCCAGATGCAAGGCATAGCTGACTTGATCGAACGGATCAATGTCGTTCGATTTCGTCCATTCCAGCAATGGTATGGTCGTTGTTAGTGCCGGTTCGAAGCTGTTTGCCGGGGCGATCAGGTTAAAATGCGTCGGCGCGCTGTTCTCGCTGTTGATCCAGAACGACCAGATCGGTGAGTAATTAGACTCCTCGTAATAGTCGCTCGCCTTCACCCGCCACCAGTAGCGTTGATCTTCCGTGAGGTAAAACGGAACATTCACCGTCGTCAGCGAATCATTGCCTGGTTGCGCCGTAAACGGAACGAAGAAGGCGAACGAGCTGTCATTGGCAACTTCAAAGGTCAGAAGCAAGCTGTCGCCTTCGGCGTCAGGCACTCTACGGATTGTGAGACCCGGCTGCAGGCTGGAAACAATTCCGCCATTCGCAGGTGTTAGTACTTCCGGTGTAGACGGAACGCTGTTCATGCGGAACACCAATTCGGCCCAATTTGACCACCCCAGCGAGTTGCTGACTCTCAACCTTAGCCAGTACGTCTGCCCATCGATCAGCGGCGCACCGCCATAAACGACGAATGTATCCGCCGACACTACCGGCGCCGGATTCCACAACTCGGCATACTGCCAGTCGTTGTCGGTGCCAACCGCGATCTCGAAAGCGGTCTGAGAATACTGAGAAGTCGGGTCAAGATACTCAAAATCAAATTGCGGTGCGTGGGCGGTGACATGAAGTGGAAGCAATTCGTTGTCAGCCGCGATCGGACCCATTAAGGGTGTCGCAATGAGGTGAACCTGTACGACAACTGAGTCGGCGAGGAACCCGTCAGAGACGATTGCCAGGAAATTAGTATCGGCATCGTTGAGTCCCGGTATGCCGACGACGCTGTCGCCATCCTGCGCCAACCAATGCGGTAGATACTCATAGGAGTAGATCATCACCGGACCGTCTTCATCTGTAGCACTTGGCTGGAATGCGAAGCGCGTGCGCGTGACCTGTGTTATCGGATCAGGTGATGAGATCAGCGGAGCAACGTTTTCACAGCCGATTCCATAGGCACCAATCAGCACTCCGCAGGAGTTGTTGGCGGGAGCACAGGGGGAGATGTTCTTGATCGTGTAGTCTCCTGCAGCCGTGTCGCAGAAGAGGGGGTCGGCGGACATATTGCCATCGATACCGAATTGAGACGCGAGCGAGTCGATCCAATCACCGCCTTCGTTACCAAAGATGTTTGTGCAGGACAAGTCTAGGTAAATCGAGTCTGACCACATAGTGGTATCTGGGGAGTTGGGCCTATAGTAGAACTTGAGTCCTCGATTGAACGCAAACACGCAATTTTCGACCAGAGGCTCGCGTCGAACATTGTATCTCTGATAGATCGCAGAGCCCGAATCGGCTTCATTGTTTGCGAAGATGCAATTGCTCAGAGTCAATTCAGAATTGGTTCGCTGACCAATGGCGCCCCCTAATGACGCTCGGTTTCCCTCAAACAGTGTATTATGGCATTCGATTCCCCATATCTGATCATTCACGATCCTGATTCCACCACCTACTCCAGTTCCGTTGCCATTTGATCTAATCATGCAGTCCCACAACGTCGCTTTTGAGTCCAATGCTATTCCTATGGCAAACTGAGCGTTTCCTTCGAAAACACAATCTCTGATTTCCCAAACATTTTCGTAAATGATCACCCCAAATTCATTATTCTTCACGATCACATTTTCCATCTTTGCCTGCGCGCGATATGTCCCTTCAGAAGGACTAATGCTACCTGCAGTGTTCTTCTGGAATGCATAGCCGACACCCCCCGCTTTATTATTTTCGATAATACAGTCTTGCATTCTCCCTGGTCGGAACGCATTGATTCCAAGTTCGAGATTGTTGGCAATTCTGCCCCCTACCACATTCACGATACCAACCGGCCAGCCACTCAAGATACCATTCGCCAGGTTTCCAACAACTTCGCAGTCGACTAACCATATCTCTGGACCATCGCCACGCGCTAGAATACCGTCGCGAGAGTTTGACATGATCTGACAGGAATCAATGAGAACGCGGTAGGGCCATGGCAAATTCGGAACTAGCTCAATGCCCGTCCCAAGATTTTGGATCACTCGCGATTTACTAATCCTTGGACCTGCCCCCGCCACGAGTATCCCGGCACCCTGACAGCATCCTTCATCTGATCCCACTCCGCCCGTAATCGTGAAACCTGCAAGTACAGAGTTTGAGTCTTCGCCGTTAACGAATCGAACAACGCATCCAGTGTCACCTAAAAGCGGAGTGAACATGGTGTCGCCATCAAGTATCGTGTTCCTAATTAGCAGAGAGTCCGAACTAAATAAGATGCTACTCGTCAGGAGTATGCGCTTTCCAAGAAAATTGATTCGCTCGTAGTAGCGGCCGGGCGCGACTACTACAGTATCACCGTTGATTGACGCATCAATCGCCGACTGAACCGTTGCATACTCAGAGGGCACGTACCTGATGATACCACTAGGTTGCACAAACGGGATAGCCCCTATATCATTGCGACTGCCGTCGGGATCGTTGTAGATGGGGTTCGGGTCACCGGCGTCGATGCAGGGGGATGATTGTTGCAGTTGAAATGAGTCTTGAGAAATATCAACGAACTGAGGGTTAGAATTGATTCCATTTGGCCCGGGCAGATTGTCCGATCCGTTCATCCATGTGGCATTGTAATCGGATGTGGCGGACGCCGCTACAATGCCATTCTGAAGATTGAATGCTACTATGTTATTGCGAATTTGTGAGCCCACCCCATTTAGCAATGTAATGCCTTTCGTGTTCTGTACAAGTGAGTTGTTCAATATCCTGCAGTCTGATCCGTTAATGTAAATGCCCCCTGTTTGAATCGCGGTGGCTGTGTTCTTGAAGATCACGTTATAGAATACATCAACATTTGTTACTCCGGGGCAGCCTATTCCCGGACCACTCGATGCAGTATTGGAGTAGATCTTGTTTCGAACGATTCTAACGCGCTTTCCGGGAGCCCCACTTGCAGCTATTCCTCCTCCCGTAACACTGCTGTGATTGTGATGAATGAGGCAGTTCTCGATTAGACCGCCCGATAGACGTATGTAGATTCCCCCACCGTCGTTGTCGTGCGTGCAATTGTTGATATCGCAGTTAAGAATCTTCGGATCAGAGTTATCGACATGGATTCCATACGCGTTATCAGTGCCTTGAATTGTGAAGCCGTCGATGACTGTGGTAGTATCTTGTCCGCCCAGAATAGAAATGATGTCCTGGGACTTGTTCGACGCTTCTATGAAAGTGGAAGACCGACCGCTCTCGGACAGGAGAACTATGTTCTTAACACCAAAGTTTAGATTCTCCAGATACACCCCCGGCCCCACCAACACCGTATCCCCATCCAACGTCGCATTAATTCCCGCCTGAATCGTCGGTTGATCCTGCGGCACACGAATAGTGGCAGCCAGAATACAACCAGAGATGACCAGGACTAATAACCCAACTTTGACAAGGCCCATGAGCCCTCCGAAGCAATTAACTTCTGATGTAAGTCTATTATAAGCACGTCAGCGCTGCTGTCAACCCAAATTCGACAAAAAGACCGCCATTTTGGCCTATTGCTGCTGTGATTGGCACATTTGGATTGAGAAATACTGGGATTTACCCCTGACTTTGGAGTTCTCATATGAACTCAAGAGTACGAAGAGTCCCTTTGTGGTTCTCCTAAACCACAAAATGACGGCTCGACTCCACTTTCCTCTCATGCTCTGAAAGCACGTTGCGCTCTTCAGGCAGAAAGACCCGGCTTGCGCCGGGCCTGCCTGCCCTCCCTTTAGATTTCGCTTTAAGACATGTGACCGTGACCCAAGTCAGTCGCGGCCATCGCAACTACTTCATCATCAGCATCTTCTTGGTGGCGCTGAACTCACCAGCGTCAAGCCGATAGAAGTACACGCCCGACGCCACATTATTGCCGCGGCTGTCTCGACCATCCCAGGTGACCGAATGCACGCCGGCGACGCGGGCACCTTCGGTCAGCGTCACGACCTTCTCGCCGAGGATGTTGTAGATCGTCAGATTGACTTCTGCAGGTTTCGGTAAAGCGAAGCTGATCTGAGTTGTTGGATTGAATGGATTGGGGTAGTTGGCAAGAATGGCGGCGCTTGATTCATTCACTATCTCATTGGATCCGCCATTTCCAGAAATGATCAGAACACAATCCGTCGCCGTAAGAGGTCGTCCGTCCGTCAAGGTGCCGGAGACAGTCACTGGTATGATGTCGCCATCGTAGACTTCGCCCAATGCTTCGATAACCGCAGATCGGTCGAATTTGAGTGTGAGGTCGAGCAGACCATCCACACCAGACTCGGTACACTCACAATCTTCTGCACCGACAACAACCGGAGAAGAGACGTCCTCCAACCCCCATCGGAGTGCAGGCACACCTTCAAGAGTCAAAGATGACACGACAATACTTGTGACATCGAAATTTTCTGTTCCGAGAATTGCCACGGGCAAAACCGCCCTTGAAGGTTGCGGGTGAGTTGGTTTCGGCTTCTCAAGTGCAAATTCGGTTTCACTTGCGTCTTCAGCTCGCGCGCATGGACCGTTTGCCCGCGTATTAAGCGGATTAGGACATGAGCCGGGCTTGATATCGAGATTGACTTGAAGAGTTTGCACCGCTTCATAGGGGGACAAGAAGACTGCGACTCCGGCAGGGTCGGTAACACCATAATTCGCTACAGCAGCATCCGCCGATCCATCCGCATTGAAGTCTGCCATCGTGACGCAGAATGGTTGATCGCCGACCCAACAGCTCCCGGCATTCGTGAAAACCCCGTTTCCGTCATTAGACCACACGTACATGCTGTCGAGGCCAGAAATTGCCGAGACAATGTCAATGTCGCCGTCCGCATCGATGTCACCACTCCAGTGGGTTGTAAAACCAGAAAAACCACCATAAAATGTGGGATTTCCGAAGGTCCCGTCACCGTTGCCAAAAGAAACCGACCAAGAGCCCAAAGTGTTGTAACCGCTTGAAACATCCATCAGTCCGTCGCTGTTCAGGTCTGCGAGCTTGAAGTAATACGGCCGCGAGCCAACTGGGGAGCTAATCGGAGATTGAAAAGTACCGTCCCCATTGCCAAGGAACACCGATACTTCGTCCTGCATGGCAATTGAGACAACCAAGTCCGCCTCTGAATCACCGTTCAAGTCTGCGGTTTGAATGAAGAACGGTTCATCGCCCGTTGAGATAAACGCTGCAACCGTCAATGAACCCGCCTGGTCATTCAGGAAGATAATCACCTTGTCAAGAGTGCGCGATACAGCTGCGACGTCGGGATAACCGTCACCATTGAAGTCGGCAGAGGCGGCTTCAAATGGGCTATCAAGGGAGCTCGGAAGGGTCGTTGCGATGCACCCCGATTGTGAGAATGCTCCCGCGCCGTTGTTAAGCAGAATCTTGAGACAATTATTGAAATGATCCGGAACAACGATATCAAGGTCGCCATCAAGATCGATGTCGAGCACACAAGCCCCGGGTCCACCGAGACCGCCTGATCTGAAGGAATTAGTAACGACATTAGGAAAAGCGCCAGTCCCATCGTTAAAGAGCGTTGTCAGACTGAATTCTGCTGAACAGCAACTTGTAACGAACAGATCCTCGTCTCCATCACCATCAAGATCGGCGCTGCCGATGAAGGTGGGACAGCCGAAGTCGTAATGTGTGCGAGAACTACACCAATCTTGGCCGCAAAGAGACGACCAGACCAGCGCCGTCAAACTCGCAACAATCAAGAATCTTTGCTTCATAGTGTAACCTCCTAGTTTCGCTCTCTGCCTTATCTTCCGCCTTGTCTCTCCTAAGTCCTGTGTTTAACGTTGGTAGTCTCACCTGCCTTCTCTCCGACGTAGCAGCGCCCGCCGATTCAAGCTGACTCTGACCTCTGCTACCAGAAACATTGCAAAGAGCGTGCCTTCATGGTGCGAAAGATAGTTCTTACTCATCAACTCCTCGTGCTGAAAGCGCCCTATCGGCTAACAAGAAGACGATGGTTGTTATCTAATTGGCTCAGTGAAGGGAAGTTGTCGCGAAGTTGCCGGTGGTTGTATCCAAATTGCGGTCAAGTTAATTCTTGTCGAGAGACAAACCTCTCTCTGGGAAGCTGAGGAGCCTAGTATGTTGAGGACACTTTGATCGCCCGACTAGTAGCCAATTCACTACACCCCATTCAAACGTGTAGTCAAATGACTACCGGTTGATTTGCTCCAGCCCCAGGTCCTTTAGCTTGTCCTGAAGGGTTACTCGGTGGATTCCCAAACTTGCAGCCGTTGCTGTTCGATTGAAGTTGTTTGCAGCCAGGGCACTTGAAATGATTTCGCGTTCACAATCTCGTAATCGCGCGGCCAATGTAGAAGAGGCTGCTGGGCCTTTGCGGGTCTGATTGGATCCTACTAGCTCACGCAGTTCGTCGGAGTCGATATTATCTTGATCGGAGAGCACCAACGACTTTTCCACGAGATGCTTTACGTCTCTGACGTTACCCGGCCAAGGATACTCAGTTAATTCTATTCTGGCCTCCGGCGTGAGTTGCTTGGGTGAGACTCCTAGTTCATCTGCTTTCAAGAGCATGAAGTGATTGAATAGCTCGATCGCATCAGACTTGTGTTCGCGGAGCGCGGGAATATGCACTGAGAAGGCATTCAGTCGATAGTAGAGGTCGGGGAGAAACCTGCCGGCCTTCATCTCTGAGTCCAGGTTGCGGCTCGTGGCTGCGACTATCCGAATATCCGCAGAAACTGGAGTCGTTGCCTTTAAGGGGGTGTACTCCTTCATTTCTACCGCCCGAAGTAGCTTTGACTGAGCAGCCAGGCTTGCCAACCCAATCTCGTCCAGAAAAATGGTTCCGCCTTTGGCAGCTCCGAAGTATCCTGAAGTTGACTCAAAGGCGCCCGTAAAAGCTCCTTTCAAGTATCCGAAGAGCTCGGCCTCCATCAGTTCATTGGGGATTCCCGCCATGTTTACTGCAATGAACCTCTGGCCAGCTCTCCGGCTATGATAGTGGATTTGCCTGGCAACAACCTCTTTGCCAGTACCCGTTTCACCGGTTATGAGTACAGTTTCCTCGCTTTGTGCTATTCGAGCAATGCGATCGCGTATTTTCTTCATGACTTCAGAGGAGCCAATCAGTGGATGCTGTTGTTTTCTTTCATTGATCAGTTCCACCTTCGTGCGGTTGGCTAGACATTTGTCGATTGCGTTGCGCAAAGTTGTGAGCAATCTTGTCCGATCGATTGGCTTGGTGCAGTAGTCAAAGGCTCCCGCACGAGTGGCTTGCACCGCAGCGTCGGTGCTTTGATTCCCAGTCAACATGATTACCGGCGCAAGCGCACTTTCGTTGATGATATCCGGCAAGTACTGGAGGCCATCCAGTTTTCCCCCAAAATCGATGTCGAGTAATATAGCCTCTACGGACTTCTCACGCAAGAGAGCAAGGGCACTTCCGATGGTGTTAGCCCTGAGTGTGTCGTAAAGGTTGCCGAGAACTTCTTCAAGCGAGTCAACGAACGCAGAATCATCATCTATGAGCAGTACTAGAGGCTTACTCATCGCAAGAATCCTCCTCCATTCCAGGTAAGGTCACAACAAATCGCGTGCCAAACTTTCCGGAGCTTTCGACGCTAATCGCCCCCCCATGCTCAAGGACAATCTTTCTAACGATGAAGAGACCGAGGCCATGGTGCGACGATTCCTTTGATGATACGTTCAGATCAAAGATCCTTTCTTTGATCGATTCATCAATGCCTGGGCCGTTGTCCGAGACCACGATAATGACTGAGGGACGCTTGTGGTGAGTGCAAGAGGCCTCAACAACTATCTCACCCTGGGTCGATGCCCTGAGCGCATCGAGCGCGTTGTCAATTAACTCACTGATAACGCGACAGATATCGTCGAACCTTCCCGATACCGGAGGCAGATTGTCGGCAACCGACAATTCGATATTGGTAGCAGGCGCGGCCAGTGAAGCTCTCGCTTTGACCACAAACCGTAGGAGCGCCTTTAAGTCAAGTCGTTCACGTTCCGACTCCCTGGCTCGGAAGGCGTCCCAGAGTCTCGTAACATAGCCTGACAGCAGTTGAATTTGATCAAGTGTTGGTCGAATAAATCGCGAGCGAATGTCTTCTGCTGGCAGCCTTCCATCTGTCAATTGAGCTTCTAGCTCTTGCAGCCTCAATAGGATTGGCGAAAGTGGTTTGCGGATGTCATGAACCATTTGTTCGGAAAAGTTGGATAGCGTCTCGTAGCGATCGAATTGCTTGCGATCAGTTATGTCTTGTATGGAGACGATCGTTCGTGATTCAAACTTAAGACTGCCGAAGAGAATGCGTTTCATCTGAATCCAGTAGTCTCGCGGACTTCCGTTTGTATTTACCTGAAGTTCGTATCCTGTGAGTTCGGTTGCCACCGAAGGGATCTTGGCAAGTTGTTCAGCTAGCGCGTCAAATCCTTTCTTCGCCATCACAGTGCCAAAATCGTGATTCGTGTCTTTGGTCGTGATTGCGAAGAACTGATTGGCAGATCCGTTTGACCGGAATATTCGGCCTTGTCCGTCTACACCAAGGATCATTCTGCTGGAGTCTTCAAAGATAGAGCTCAGAAATGCATTACTCTGTCTTCGACGGCGACCAGCAATGAAGATTGCCAAGAGAGCACTTAGGCTGAATCCGAAAACCGCCACTTGGGCCGCCGGAGGAACGAGTTCGGTAAAGGGAATTCCCACTCTGCTTACTGAAATGACTGCCTGCATCTTCACGTTCGAGTTGACGAGGTATAGCAGCCTCGATGTCTCACGCGAGTTGATCCTTACGATATCTGACAATGGTACACCTGCCTGGTAGAAGTAGACGCTGTCAAATCGGTCGTTCAGGATCAGTAATCCACCGGATTCCAGTATCAGGGGAATGTCATCATTGCCGTCATCATCAAAATCCACTGGACTGCAGATTTTCTTGATTTTGCGCGAAGGGACCACGTCTTCCCGCAGAAGTTCGAGCCGATAATCCAAGAGCTGTACAACGCCGTCGCTCCGGCATGCAAGGATCCGGGGTGCTGAGATGCTATCGGCCGACAGAAGTTCAAGTGAACTGAAGCCTAGCTTTCCAGAGAAAGTTCGCACCACTCTTCCTGTGATCGCATTGAGGATTACGAGAGGGAATTCGCAGCTATCTCCCCCAAGTGTGTACGAGGCGAGCACGATTTCCGGATCTGCAGATAGCCCAAATGGCACCATGCGATAGTCGGCGTAGGTGAGGGAATCACCTAGCCACACAGGTGCAAAGGCAGGCCCTCCCATGGAGTTGATCCCGAATAGATAGCAACTTGAATCGCAGAGAACTTGACAGCAGCGACCATTGTCGTATGCCTGACCCACAAACAACACTATTTTGGAGGAGTCTAATCTTGTGTTGGCAACTGAGAAGTGTTGTGGTCCGGGGCCGAGGCAGAACTCCCACTGGACATTCCTTTTTTCCCCGTCATACAGAACTACTTTGCGCGGCCCCTTGTTGAATTGATAAGTTAAAAAACTGCTCAGGAAGTCAGTGATCCCATCGAGATTCAAGTCTTCAGCGGCTTCCAGAAGAACTGCCGAGTTGAGTTCCGCGTACTCCCCTTTGTGTTCTGTCTGCATCCGAAATAGCTCTTCCCCTGTCAGTGGAGCATTCTTGCCTCCGGGAATTCCATAGACGTAAAGGGTGGAATCTCTGTGGCAATAGAACACCGCGTCCTTGATAGAGTCACAATTGTAATCTATCAAGCCAGCCTCGTAGATTGTCTTGTCCCAATTTGACTGCAGATTTGCCTTGAGAAATGGATCAAAGAGACGTATGCCCTGCCAGTGACTGTCAAGCAGCAGCTCGTCGTTGCCATCTCCATTCCAATCAAATGGATAAGCTCGGTCGCAGTCTGATTGCAGAAAGACCTCGCCCTCGAGCCTAGTCAAAAAGTCCGGTCTCCACGAGTTAATGATCTGTTCGCGGAATAGAACCAGAATGACCAGTCCCGCAGCAACAACAGATGTTATTAGGTATGCGTACCTTTTTGTCATCCCGCCTCGTTGATCAGCTGTGAATAATCTCAAAGTAACACTTCAAGACTGTCTTGTAAAGTTGATCGCTCTTTGAATTGGGGCAAGGAAGGCGATATTCCAGTTGGCACACTTTTCTAAGATCATGTCCGCAACACGTTGACATACTGCGCAGTCTACTTTTCGGTGATTTTGAAACGACCATTAACAGGCTTTGACTTACTCGGCAACTTTCGGACTATCCATCCCTTTGATGCTACCGCAGTGCGAAACTTCCGACTTTTGTTAACACATTCATTGATGATGTTAGGTTAGCCGAAGCAGGAGGAACAGGTTGTCGAAAGCCGAGAGAGATACTAAGCGCAAGTAACGAGTTCTCAAGTATGCTGAGGTTCGAGGGAATATTGCGAAGACCTGCCGGCACTTTGGGATTGCCCGGCAGACTTTTTACAACTGGAAGAGCCAGTACGAGAAGATCGGTAATGAGGGGCTGATTAATCACAAACCTTGTCCCGAGAATCCGACTTTACGAATAGTTCCGGAGATTGAGGAGACGATCGTTTACCTGCGGACGACCTATCATCTCGGGCCGGATCGAATCAGCTGGTTCATTCAGCGCTATCACTTGGAGCTGAAAGTCTCGGAAAGCACGGCCTACCACGCCTTGAGACGCCAGGACTTGAACCGCCTTCCCCGAAATGCCAAGGTCAGGACCGTTCAGACTCAGCGCTATGAAAAGCAAGTTCCGGGGCACCATATCCAGGTTGACGTCAAGTTCCTGACCTGTAAGAGCCAGAGCGGTGTTTTGGTCAAGCGTTTTCAGTATACGGCTATCGATGACGCCACTCGGATTCGGGCTCTAAACATCTATCCCTTTCACAATCAGGAGACTGCCATCAAGTTCATTGACCATGTGGTTGAGCGGTTTCCCTTTCGGATCCATACCGTGAGAACCTATAACGATCATGAGTTCCAGGCTCGTTTCCACTGGCATGTCGAAGACTTGGGAATTCGTCATGTCTACATCAAACCTCGTTTTCCTCGTCTTGACGGCAAACTTGAGAGATCCCATCAGACGGATGACTTAGAGTTCTACCAGTTGCTGACCTATACCGATGATGGTGATTTGTCTCAGAAATTACAGGTCTGGGAAGACTACTACAACTTCCGCAGACCACATGGGTATTTTTCACTCGGCCCAAACTCGGCCCAAGTTCTAATAAAACAAACAAAAAGCGACAAAAACGGACACAAACAGCCAAATTAACGTAAGTAGTTACACAGTAATGTATTATACCATATTTCGGTGCCTCACAACAGGATATCAAAAGGTGTCTCTGTCGAATCCCTCACTCTCCGTTTTGATTTTGGGCGGGCGAATCGATCGGGGCGGTCTCAAATCTCGGCGGCGAGTGCTTTCCTCTTGGCTCCTCGTCAGCGGCTGCTAGATTGTGTGTCATGCTCTCAATACAATCATTCGAGCTGGTTCTACGGTGAGTATTCTCGATTCGCTGCGTCGCGCGCGCCATACGATCATTCCATTGCCGGTCAAGTACGGACGGCGGTTTTGTGAGGTGTTCAGGTTCCTGCAGGAACATCAGACCCGAACCCGCGATGAGATCGGGGCCTATCAGTGGCGGCGGCTGCTGGAATTGCTGCGCTATGCCCATGAACATGTGCCGTTCTATCGCCGACGCTTTGCACAGATCGGCATGGAACCGGGGGACATCAAGACGCCTTCGGATTTCGCACGGATACCCTTTCTGACGCGTGATGAGGTCAACGAGTTCGCCGAGGAGCTGAAGTCGGACGAATTCGAGCGGCTCAAGCCGGTGCAGACGGTTACCAGCGGGACGAGCCGCGACCGGTTGCGGGTGTTTCGCTCAGCCGAGGCCGAAGTTTGGCGCAAGGCGATCATGTGGCGCCACTACCACAATATCGGCTACCGTTTCCGGGAACCGCGCGCGCAGTTTACCGGTATCCTCAAGTTCCTGAAAGACCACGACCAGATGCCGATCGACTACAATGAGAATCTGCTGATGATCGAGCAGTTTAGCATCCGCCACGAGCACGCGCCCGCAATCTACCGGCGGATGAAGGAGTTCGGCCCCAAGCTCATCTACTGCCAGCCGGCAAATCTGTCCACTCTCGTATTGCATTTTCAAGACAATGGTCTGGAACCGTTTCATGTACCGATCGTCTATACGACCGGCGAGATGATTTATCCCCAGTACCGCCGTGCCATCGCATCATTCTTTGGTTGCACAATTGTCGATTACTACGGAAATCGGGAGAACACGGTGGCCGCGACGCAACTTGCGGATGGCCGCAAGTATGTTCAGAGTGAGTACTGTTATCTTGAATTTGTTGACGGAGCCGGCAAGGCAGTTGCCGGGACTCCGGCCGATATCGTGGCTACCTCCTTGGTGAATTACGCCTTCCCGCTGATTCGCTACCACACCGATGATGTGGGGATTCTTCACGGTCATCCGGCGGATGCTGTGGCGCCGTATCCGGTAATGACGGTGGTGGGGGGACGCGGCAAGGACTTGATCCTGACGCGGAAGGGACTGGTGTATCCGCAGATCGAGTTGGCCGTCGGCGCCGAGAAGTTTGAGCGCGTGCGGGTCGAGCAGACGACGCTTGATCAGCTGCATATAACCTATGTTCCCACCAGAGCCTTTAACGGCGACGATGATCAAAGGCTGCTACTGGAGGTTTACAAAAACTACTTTGGAAGCGAGTTTAGCTTCACGATTGAGCGCGTCCACGAGATTCCACTGACCGAGTCGGGGAAGAACAAGCTCTACGTTTCCAAACCCGCGATGGACTACTTGCGGAAGCGGCAAGATTCGGAACCCGATTGAGCAGCAAAAATCAGGCAAATTCCCGCACATCGGATAAGTCATTCTGACTGCCGTCTCCGTATATAATGTCATGAGCTGACAGACTGTTACACCACCGCTACCTACTGAAGGATAGAAGCATGATTTCAATCAAGCATCGAAGTGTATTGACAACGTTGGCACTTGGCCTAATCGCGCTGTTGGCGACGATGCCGACGCTCACCGCCGAGCAACTGCGCGGGGCCAATGTCGCGCACCTGGACCGCACTGCCGATCCTTGCGCCAACTTCTATGAATTTGCCAACGGCACCTGGCTGAAGAATAACGAAATTCCGCCGGATCGCGCGAGTTGGGGCGCATGGGGTGAGCTGTATGAGAATAACATCCAGCAGCTGAAGTCGGTGATCGAAGACGCAATAGAGGCGAATGCAGCGCCGGGTACTATTGAGCAGAAGGTCGCCGACTTTTATCGCACGGCGATCGATTCCGCCGCCGTTGAGAAGGCAGGAATTGAGCCGCTCGCCGAAGAGCTGAATCGGATCGCCGCAATCAAGGATGCCGCGTCGCTCCAAGACGCGATCGCCCGCCTCAACCTGATCGCCGTCAACGTGCCGTTTGAATTGTGGGTATATCAGGACGCCAAGAACAGCAATCTCGATATCGCTAACCTGCATCAGGGCGGACTGGGTCTACCGGATCGCGAATACTATCTCAGCGACGATCCGGAGCAGGTGGCGTTGCGGGAGAAGTACCGTGCTCACGTTTCGAAACTGCTGCAGTTAGCCGGCGAGGCGCCGGCTGCCGCCGACCAGGCCACCGGCAAGATTCTGGCGCTCGAGACACGTTTGGCAAAGGCGTCGATGACACCGGTGCAACAACGCGATCCTGATTCTACCTACAACAAGACGAGTCTCGAGCAACTGGCGGCGATGAGCCCCGGCTTGGACTGGAAACGATACTTCAGCGCGCTGGGAGTTGCCGATCCCGGCGGACTCAATGTCGCGCAAGTGGTGTTCATGAAGGAAGTCGGCGCGATGGTGAAGGAGATTCCGCTCGACGACTGGAAAGCTTATCTACGGTTTCATTTGATTGAGGCGGCAGCGCCGTATCTGAGTTCGGCGTTTGTCAACGAGCAGTTCGACTTTAACGGCCGGATCCTGCAGGGGCGCAAGGAGCTGCGGCCGCGGTGGAAGCGTGTGATCGCAACGATGGACTTTGCGGTCGGCGAATTGCTGGGGCGGGCGTATGTGGCGCGCTATTTCACGCCGGAATCAAAGCACCACGTTGAGGAGATGGTCATCAACTTGAAAGCGGCTTTGCACGACCGTCTTGCGGCAATCGACTGGATCAGCGAACCGACACGGCAAGAGGCGTTCAAGAAGCTGGAGAAGATCAATTGGAAGATCGGCTATCCAGAAAAATGGCGCGATCACGCGCCGCTGACGATCAAGACCGACAGCTATGTTCAGAATGTCATGCGCGCGGCCGAGTACAACTCGCGGTTCGAGCTGGGCAAGATCAACAAGCCGCACGATCCGACAGAATTCGGCATGACGCCGCCGACGATCAATGCTTACTACAGTGCTTTGAGCAACGAGATCGTCTTCCCGGCCGGCATTTTGCAGCCACCGTTTTTCGATCCGGGCGTGGATGATGCCGTCAACTACGGCGGCATCGGTTCGGTGATCGGGCACGAGCTAACGCACGGGTTCGATGATGAGGGCCGCAAGTTTGACGCTGACGGCAACCTGCGCGACTGGTGGACGCCGGAAGACGGCAAGAAGTTCGAAGAGCGGGCTGATATGATTCGGAAGCAGTACTCCGAGTATATTGCGATCGACACCTTCCGCGTCAACGGCGATCTGACTTCGGGTGAGAACATCGCCGACCTGGGCGGACTGAAGATCGCCTATTATGCCTACAAGAAGTCGCTGGCGGATGAGCCGGCGCCAGTAATTGACGACCTGACCGGCGATCAGCGGTTCTTCATCGGCTTTGCGCACATCTGGCGCTCCAAAATTCGGCCGGAGGCGGAGAAGATGTATCTCGCCACGGATCCGCACTCGCCGGATCGCTTCCGCGTCAACGGTACGTTAGCAAACATGCCGGAGTTCGCCGCAGCCTTCGGCTGCCAACCCGGCAAGTCCTTGCTGCGACCGGCAAGTCTGATTGTTCGCATTTGGTAGAATCGAAATACCACTGACAGAACGGCCGGTGATTCACCGGCCGTTTTTGTTTCAGGAGAAGTTATACATCACATCTAATCACGATGTGATTGACGCCACCCGCGGTAGACATTTTCTTAGCCCACAGTTGGTCCAATACTGATCCAACCCGAGAGCCAAAGGAGGTATCCATGAACCGATGTTCTTCGGCAGCCACGGTTGCTCACGACGCGAGTTGCGGATGAAGTCGCGGTGCAAGTTCGCTGACCCGCAAGCACGTTGGGAGTTGGCACGCAAGTACTCGCCAGTGCTGTACCTGCATGCGCAAGATCGCTATCGGCCGTGGGACGCACAGCGTTATGTGGAAGCCTGCGCGTTAATGTACGGCAAACCTGGAGTGCACGAAGAAGTACTTGTCCCTTATCCAGAGTTGGGAAAATCTCCCAGTCGGTTGCTTGGGGTCATGCATCGAGGTGAGTGTTCAAGCCACGCCTATCCAAGCAACCTCTATCTAAACCCGTCAATGGCAGACGATCCCCAGGAGTTGCGGGAGGGCAATCTCGACGAAGCGAAATGTTATTTCCGCTTGCGCTGGGTGGCGCGCCCGCAGCGATCCTGGGATTTGGTCTACATCTTCTTCTACCCATACAACGGCAAGTTGGCAGGCTGGGGAAATCACGACGGCGACTTCGAGCATATCACCGTCCGCCTCAACCCTACCGCCACTGCCGTTGCGGCAGTCTATTTCTCGGCACACTACTTCGAAGGTCGCTGGTATCGCGCGGTGTCGGCGAACAATCCTTTCGGTTACAGTCTGCAGCCGGTTGAGGACAACTCGCCGACGACACACCCCGTCGTATACAGCGCCAAGCATTCGCACGCCAGTTACCCGACTCCGGGCAACAAGCGCCGGACTGTCGCGATGCTGGCGGATCCGAGAATCCTGGATGTACTGAAAGACGTGATCGGCAACAACGCCGCACTACCAGACGATGAGATCGCGCCGCAAAGCGATGATTGTATTCGCTTGATCTGCAGAGATCGGTTGGAGGGACTTCCGGAAGTGAACGAACCGAGTGCTCCGCCCTGGCTGCGATTTTCCGGCCGTTGGGGATCCGACTCAGGTACCGGGGCTACGGTTCCCCACGGCCCGGCGTACCAGCCGTGGTGGTATGACGATGATCTATGTCGCTTGCCGTACAAGCATAGTATCGAATTTCTTGCCGGCAACAATTCCTGCAGTCGCGTGATCTTTGTGACTTCAGATGATCCCGCTCAAGTACTGGAAGCCGGCGGTCTACGTGGCTTCCCAAGAGACAATGTGCGCGCGTTGAGGCTGCTCAACGTAAACCAAGGCACACGCCTGCGGTTATTCGACGATCGCAACGGTGAGACAAGCTCTGACTGGACCGAAATCAGGGTGCTGCGCAACGTCCCCTACTACTTCGTGCCCAGCCTCGAATCGATCGTCAACGACGGCGTCATCGAGCAGAAACATCACGGCCACTCAGACTTGGACGGCCGAATCTCGCGCGTCGAAATCGATCACGAATGACGGCCGGTCGGCGACCTATTTCCCCGGCAACTCCGGCACCAGCCAGTAGTCGCGCGGGAAGATGCGATACAATTTGGCGCCCGGTTCGACGCTCTGCAAATAGCGCTCGTACGATTGCAGTTGCTTCTCAGGGCCGATCGCGAAATTGACCGCATTGGCCTTGGCGACGGATTCCGCACCGCTTGGGCCGTAATCCGGCAGCAGCAAACCGTAGACCGGCTCCATGCGTGATTGCACCTTCTGGTAGAAATTCGGCTGGCGATGGAGTGCAAGGATACCCTCCCGGAAAGCACGCACCGTTTGTGGCGTAATACCGTCGACCAGGTCGCGAGCGATCGCCTCACCACGCGATTCATAGGTCGACCCGGCGCGGTTCGCGCCAAACGCCTGAGCGACGGCGTAGTCACCGAGGGCGGGGTCGCTCGGCGCTTTCTTGAGTTCGCTCACGACGAACTGCATCGTCTGCGCCAGATCGGGACAGCGCTCAGCGTAGTAGACGATCCGGCCAGTGGTTTCGCGGCTGCGCAGGCCGTTGGAGTAAGCCAACCCGGCGCTCCAGGTTTTCATGAACATGGAGTGCGCGCCACCGCCGCCATAGAGTCGTGCCGCCAGAAAGTCGATCAGGCCGTCGGGGGTGAACTGCGCGAAGCTGGCACAATCGGCGGTATTGACATGCACACCGGAACGCGTGTTCTCGTTGACAAGGCCGACATAGATCGGCGTCGTCGCTTCCGGTGCGCGTTGCAGCAAACGCGCCTTGACGATCGGTGTTTGCGAATAGCGCTGACGCTGCGCGGGCTGGGGATTGAACTTGCCGATGATGCCATTCAGTTTGGGCAGCAGTACGGAACGAGTAGCGGAGTTGGATACAAGCCAGGCACGGACATTGTCGGTGCGCCGAATGGTTTCGATGACCTGACGGATGCGCGCCAACGCTACCTCCGGTTCAACGCCGCCATCGTTGGCGATCTGCCAGCACAAAAGCTGCCAGTCGGTGGTGAGCGTAGCATCAGGCACGTCCGGGATGAGCCGCATCAAGTCATCCGCTGCCGCCTTCACGAGCTCGGCGTTGCGGGGATCGGCGATCAGGAACCTTCCGGTGAGACCGGCAACAATCGCTGACGACCAGGTTTCTTTCTTCTCACCCGTAAGTGTAGCCAGGAGATCATTAAGCGCTTCGCGATTGCGTCCGGCACCGGCCGCCGCCAGCTCCTCCATGAATCTTGCGAAGCCGGCCGGATCGCCGACATCCTTGAGCATCCAGCGCACCCTGTGCAGGTTGAAGCTCTTGGTCAGGAAGCAATCGGCGGACAAGAGCAGCGGATTCGATTGGCGCCAATAAGCATCGGCCGGATCCTCCACCCACGCTTCCTCGGCATGACGCATGGTCGAGCGGTGGTTGGCCAGAGCGATGTCGACCGCGTCGCGAATGCGCGAAAGATTCTCCGGCGATAAATAGCTGTCGAACAGGACCCGATCGAGCCATTCGAGCGCGCGCAGCGCCTCCGGCTGATTGCTGCCCTCGACGCGCAAATTGAGTTCGACACGCTGGGTGCGATAGTTGGCGTTGAAGTACGCGGAGAGACCACCGATCTCCTGCCGCAGGCGCTGTTGCATCTGGTCGTATGCAAGCGCGCCGGAGTCGGTCACGACGCCGATATCGGTGATCAAGGCCGGCAGTGCCGCCAGATACACCAAATCTTGTTCCGGTACCGCCTCAAGTCCGAAAGCCAATCCAACGGTCGCGTCCGTGATATTCTCAAAGGTCGAAGCAATCAGGGGCACCTGGCCGTTTATCGACTCGGTGCTGAAGCGCAGTGGATCATCCAGTGTCATCGGGGGATTCGCGGCAAAAGCCGGCAGCTTGATCGTCGCCGCCGCCGAGTCGATGAGCGCCGTCTGGGCATCGTAGTCGCGCTGGAAGAGTTGAATGGCCTGTTCATCGGAGGTCACCTGATACCTGGATTTGATCTCCTTGAGGTAGCCTTCGAGTCGTTGCTTGCGGGCATTCTCGGAGTCAGCGATCAACTGGGGATTAGCCACGGCCGCGACAGCGTAGGGGCGCTGTACATCCAACTGCCACCGGGCAATCAGGTCGCGCCAGATATTCTTGGCGCCGGCGAGCTGTCGGCGGGCAGATTCGGTCTCAGCCGCAAAGACCAGGGAGCGTTTGAAGCCACCGCTCTGGTGCAGGCGATTGACATAATTCATCCACTCCGAGCCGGAGCTGCGTTCACCGAACCGCGGCGGCGAGTTCAAGAAGCTGCGCAGGTTGCGCTCACGCGCGGTAATGCGGTCAAGCAGGCTGTGGTTTAATTCAAGCAATTCCGGCGCTGAATCGGCATAGGCAGCGACGGCGGCAATTTCTCCAAGGATCAGCGCCCGAATCGAATCGATGGTAGCCGGCGTGCAGGCCCCGCGGCTGATGTCGCCAAAGTAGATATAAGCGGGATGGCCCCAATCGTCGCCGACCCAACTGCCGACGGAGGTTGCGCCGACGTCCATAATTCGCGATTGCGAGTCGATGAAACGCCGACTGAGAATCGATGTTTGATCGCCGGCCAGATTTTCAATCAGTAGTTCAAAGAGATAGCGTTCGTTGTTGTCGGCAAAGTTGCGGGTCGGCCAGCCGAAGACCAGGAGCCCCGGCTCCGATTCTTGCTGGGCCGGGAAATCCACGATACGGATCTCACCGGCGACTGTCGGCTGCGTGGGCGGCATCTGTTGATCGAGGATCGACGGGTGACTGCCGGCCTTCGCTTCCGGCTCAACCCGGTCGAGAATTTCAGCCAGCCGCGTCAGACATTGCTCCGGAGCGATGTCATCGGGAATTGAAATGACAACGCCCATGTTGTTGATGTGATAGGCGCCTTCCTGAAATTTCCGCAGGTCGGCGGGTTCCATTGTGCGGATCGCCGGCGGGTAGCCGCCCGCATCATACGAGAGCGGATGATTCTTGCCGTAAATCATCCGGCCGAGGCTCAGCATCAGCTCGCCCCAGGGACTTTCGAAGGAACGGACCATCTCGTTGTACACGGTGCCCTTTTCCTCCAGACCGACAGCGCCGGTGCTTTGATCCGACGTCAGGCCGACGTGGCACACCTCGCGGCGGATTTCTTCGTCGGAGTAGTTCGGATGGAGCAAGGCGTCGAGCTTGGCCTCGAAGAGCCGGAAGAAGTTCTCGGTACCGGAAGCGCAATTGAAGTGATAGCAGGTTCGAAGTTGCATGGTAAACGCCGAGCTCGATCCAAGCAGCATATCTTCCGTCGACGCGACATAGCGACCCTTGGTGCCCTTGCCCAGCAGTAGATGTTCGCAAGTGTGCGGTTCACCCTGATCGGAGGGCGGCAGCGTGTTGAACCACATGAACGCCTGAGGCAGCGACTGAATCGTGAAGAGGTCAGCGACGAAACCCGAGCGTTCATGCCGGAAGCGCGCGCCGATCGGAGCATTCGCATCGTTTTCATAAATGCACTCGGTGACAAAGCCGGCAATCTTCTGCTCCGGTTTGAGCTCGGCGTAGGTCAGTCCGAATGCGGTTGGTGCGGCGAGCACCCCGACCAATAGGCTGAACACTGCTATTCTGAGTAAGGCATTGCGCATATGTGATCCTTATCGAAAGCGAGTTGCTGTGGCCCGCAAACCAGGTTCCGGGCGATAACGCTGATTGGGCGTGAAGATAACATTTTGCCGCACGGCCGCCAACGGGATTTCCGCAGCCGATCCTGGCACGGAAAATCGGGCGATTGACGCGACAGCTGAAATGCGCGATCTTAGTCGGCAAATGACACCGAAGGACATTACGGTTCGCCCGTGGCAAAACACCGATTCGTTGGAGGAGTTGACCGATCTGCTGCACCGGGCGTACAAGATGCTGGCCGATATGGGGCTGCGCTTCCTGGCGACGCATCAGGATGTTGAGACCACGCGCCGACGCATCGAGGCCGGTGAGTGCTTTGTGGCCGAGCAGCGCGGCCGGATCGTCGGCAGCATCACGTTTTACCGCGCCGGCGCTCATTCCGGATGTCCCTACTACACGCGCCCGGAGGTCTGCCACATTGGACAACTGGCGGTCGAGCCCGGCTTGCGGCGACAGGGACTCGCGAATCTGCTGATGCACCACGTTGAGGAACACGCCCAGCAGAACGGGTTTGCCGAAATCGCGCTCGACACGGCCGAAACGGCACATCACCTAATTGATTGGTACAAGCGGCGCGGCTACCGCCAGGTTGATTTCCAACAGTGGGATGTTACGAACTATCGCAGCGTCATTATGGCGAAGCGGCTGCACGCGGGGCGGTAGGCCGGCCGAGATCAATCGCTCTCACAAAGGAAATCAACACTTGACAGCAGAGATCACTTGGTTATTTTGCCAAATAGCCGATAGAAAGAACGGAGGTTGTGCAGATGGATAAGAAAACGCAGGCACGCTTTGAAGCACGGGCACGGATCATCAAGGCGATGGCGCACCCGACGCGTTTGTTCGTGGTCGATCGCCTGGCCCAGCGCGAGCACTGTGTCTGCGAGTTGACGGAGTTGGTCGGCGCCGACACCTCGACCGTTTCCAAACATCTGTCGATTCTCAAGGCCGCCGGGATCGTGGCGGATGAGAAGCGCGGGGCGCAGGTATTCTACCGGCTGCAGGTCCCGTGCGTGCTGAATTTCTTCGGCTGCGTTGAGGGTGTACTCAAATCGAAGGCCAGGGAGCAAGTGCAGTTGACGAAGTAGTTTTTTTGCCAGGGGCTTTGGCGATTTGCCCAAATAAGAAACAACATGGACACACGTTGGCACTGATTATGAGCTTCAACTGGAAAACAGAAGGAAGAATCTTTGCGATACTCGCCGGAGTCTTTGCGCTCTTCTACTTTGTCCCGTTCGATTCAGAACGACTGACGCGCTCGATTCTCGAAGGTCTGCTGCTAACGCAATGGTACGCGCGGGAACATGTGCTACTCTGTCTCATCCCGGCGTTCTTCATCGCCGGCGCCATCGGTGCATTTGTCCGCCAGGAGTCAGTGATTCGCTACTTAGGTCCCCGGGCGCACAAGTCCCTCGCTTACGGGGTAGCCTCGATTTCAGGAAGCGTGCTGGCGGTCTGTTCTTGCACGGTCTTGCCGCTGTTTGCCGGCATTTATCGCATGGGTGCCGGGCTCGGACCGGCAACAGCGTTCTTGTACTCCGGTCCGGCGATCAATGTGCTGGCGATTATCTTGACAGCGCGGGTTTTGGGCATCGAACTCGGCATCGCCAGGGCCGTTGGCGCGGTGGTTTTCAGTATCGTGATCGGTCTTCTGATGCACTTGTTCTATCGCAAAGAAGAGCGGGAACGCCGGGCTGCCGCAGCCGTCGAGCCCGAAACTCAGGTGCATCGCCCGTTGTGGCAGACAGCGACATTCTTCGGCCTGCAGATTGCGATTCTCGTCTTCGCTACCTGGAGCGAGGCCGACAACCAGGTTGGCTTCTGGAGTGCCATCGGTCATGCCAAGTGGTATCTGACCAGCGCAGCCGCCATCGGGCTGGGAGTAGTGCTGATTCGCTGGCTGCGCGCGACGGCATGGAAGGTCGCTGTGGGGAGTGTTGTGGTTGTGGTGATGGTTATAGTCGCGCACCAGCAGCCGCTAATTCCATTTGCAGTCGGTTTGGCGGCGCTGGCCTGGATCACTGCGACCGAGAGGGGGGAGTCGGAGGAGTGGTTCGGACAGTCGTGGGGTTTTGCGAAGCAGATTATGCCGCTGTTGTTGGCGGGCGTGCTGGTCGCCGGATTTCTCCTGGGGCGGCCCGGAGAAGAAGCTCTGATTCCCTCGCACTGGATCGCGTCGGTGGTGGGCGGCAATGGCTTAGGGGCAAATCTTTTCGCTGCGGTGATCGGTGCCTTCATGTACTTCGCGACTCTAACCGAAGTGCCGATCTTGCAGGGATTGATCGGCTCCGGCATGGGCAAAGGTCCGGCGCTAGCGCTGCTTCTGTCCGGCCCGGCGTTGTCTTTGCCGAGCATGCTAGTCATCGGCCAGATTTTGGGAGCCAGGAAGACTATCGTCTATGTGACTCTGGTAGTAGTGATGTCAACCCTCAGCGGCCTCGTGTTTGGGGCGCTGGCCTAAGGATGGGAGCAAACGATGAAGCTGATTCAGGTACTGGGCACCGGTTGCCCCAAGTGCGAGAAGCTTGAAGCCCTAACGCGCCAGGCGGCACGGGAACTCGATCTCGAGTGCGAAGTGCTAAAGGTCAAAGATATCCAAGCCATCATGCACATGGGCGTGATGATGACACCGGCGCTGGCGGTTGACGGAGTGGTGAAGGTGTCGGGGCGCGTGCCGTCGCTGGACGAGATCAAGAAGCTGATTCAATAGCGATACTTTGTCGAGGAACGAGTCAATGAAATCCAAGCTTATCATCACCATTGCTTTGCTGCTGTTTGTCGCCGCCAGCATCACGGCCGTTATCGTCAAGAACAGCGGTACCAGCGGGGCTTCCAGCGCGGCGACCGTCGAAAAACTCGACGGCAAGGTTGTCGTCTACTATTTCCACCGTACCCAGCGCTGTCCCACTTGTCTGAAGATCGAAGCATTATCGCGGGACGTCGTCACGACGAAATTTGCGGCAGAGATTGAAGCCGGCAAACTGGTCTGGAAAGTGGTTAATATCGAGACGCCCGGCAACGAGCATTTCGAAGCCGACTACGCCCTGATCACTCAATCATTGATCGTGGTCGATCATCGCGAGGCTGCGCACCCGCACTGGTGGAACCTTGACAAGATCTGGGAGCTGGTGTGGACGGAAGATGATTTTCGCCAATATGTTGACGCCGAGATTCGCAAGGTCATGAGCCGCGTCTGATGGAATCGCTGCTGACGGCTCTGGCTTCGGCGATTTGGCTGGGGCTCCTGACTTCGATCAGCCCTTGCCCGCTGGCGACAAATATCGCGGCGATCTCATATATCGGCCGGCGTCTCGAGTCACCCGGACGTATGCTCGCGGCCGGCGTGCTATACACGTTGGGGCGGACGGTTGCCTACGTCGCCATCGGCATCGTGCTGGTGGCCGGTATCTTCTCAGTGCCGGAGTTATCACGTTTCTTGCAGAAGTACATGAACCAGATCCTCGGTCCGTTGTTGATCGTTACCGGAATGTTTCTGCTGAATCTCCTGAGCTACGCCGGCACCGGATCGGGGCTGGGCGAAAAGATGCAAGGACACGTCGCGCGTTGGGGCATCTGGGGCTCCGTACCACTCGGATTCGTTTTTGCCCTGTCTTTCTGTCCGATCTCGGCGGCGCTGTTCTTCGGCAGTCTGATTCCACTGGCGTTGGAAGCACATTCACCGGTGCTCCTGCCGCTGAGCTACGGCATCGGCACGGCGATACCGGTACTGGCCGTCGGTTTCGTGGTCGGCTTGAGCGTCAGCTCCATCGGCCGGGTATTCGACAAGCTTACGCGCATCGAAAAGTGGGCGCGTCGGACGACCGGCATCGTGTTTATCGCGGTTGGACTGTACCTTAGCCTGAAATATATTTTTAACATCCCGCTGCCATGAACCGTATTGACAGGGACAGGCTTATTACTATATTTCGTCACTTAACGAATTATGGCGCAATTGTTGTCACATATCGCCGAGATAAGTCAAGCCCTTTCGGATGAAAACCGCGTTCGGGCGCTGGTCGCATTGCGCAAACAGGAATTGTGCGTTTGTCAGTTGATCTGCCTGCTCGATCTGGCGCCATCAACTGTGTCCAAACACATGACGATTCTCAAACAAGCCGGATTGGTGGAAGCACGCAAGTCGGCGCGCTGGGTGTATTACCGGATCGCTGACACCGGCAACCGTCCGGAAATTGCTGCCGCCTTGAAGTGGGTGCTTGATAGTCTTGCGCGCACGCCGGAGACTCGCGAGGATGATCGTCGGTTGCGCGAAATTCTGGCGACCGATCTGGACGAGATCTGCTGTCGGATTCGCAGATGATGCGCATTCTGTTTCTTTGTACCGGCAATTCCTGCCGCTCGCAGATGGCGGAGGGCTGGGCGCGCCGATTGCTAGGCAATAGGTTCGAAGTTTATTCCGCCGGAGTTGAGCCGCATGGTCTCAACCCGCTGGCGGTGCGCGTGATGGCAGAGGCCGGCGTCGACATCGCGCAGCAGTCGTCCAAGCACGTCCGCGATCTGGCGCAAATCCCGTTTGATTACGTGGTCACTGTTTGCGATCAGGCACACGAGAGCTGCCCGGTGTTTCCCGGCGCAACGAAGATCATTCACCGTAGTTTCGACGATCCGCCGCGACTGGCGCGGGAGGCGGCCAACCTCGAAGAGTCCCTTCCGCATTATCGCCGCGTCCGCGATGAGATCCGCGATTTCATCTTGACGCTGCCGAAAGTTCTGACGACGGAGGAATCGCATTGACGACAGAGTGTAATCCCACGCGACGTTTAGGTTTCATTGATCGTTATCTGACCATCTGGATTTTTGCCACGATGGCGCTCGGTGTCGCTATCGGGCACTTCTACCCCGCGGTCGAAGGCGTAATCAACCGTTTTCAGTCGGGCACGACGAATATCCCGATTGCCATCGGTCTCATTCTCATGATGTATCCGCCGCTGGCCAAGGTGCGCTACGAAGAACTCGGTAAGGTAATTCGCAACTGGAAGATTCTGACTCTGTCGTTGTTGCAGAACTGGCTGATCGGGCCTGTTGTAATGTTCGCCCTGGCGATTGTATTCCTCTCTGGCTACCCGGAGTATATGACCGGTCTGATCATGATCGGTCTGGCGCGCTGCATTGCGATGGTGATTGTCTGGAACGAGTTGGCATCCGGTGACACCGAGTACGCGGCCGGTCTAGTGGCCTTGAACAGCATCTTTCAGATCGCATTCTACAGTTTCTACGCCTGGGTGTTCATTACCGTCCTGCCCGAATGGTTAGGCTTGACCGGCAGCGTGGTCGAAGTCACCATGGGAGAGATCGCTGTCAGCGTCTTAATCTACCTCGGCATTCCTTTTTTCGCCGGCATGCTGACGCGGCTGATCCTGGTGCACGCCAAGGGCAAGGAGTGGTACCATCGGGTGTTCATCCCGAAGATCAGCCCGATCACGCTCATCGCCCTGCTTTTCACGATTCTCGTGATGTTCAGCCTCAAGGGGGATTTGATCGTACAAATTCCACTTGATGTTCTCCGCATCGCGATTCCGTTGCTGATTTATTTTGTGGTGATGTTCCTGATCAGCTTCTACATGGGTCATCGCATCGGCGCCGACTACTCGAAGACCACGACCCTGTCGTTCACGGCTGCCAGCAACAACTTTGAGTTGGCGATCGCGGTGGCGGTGGCGGTGTTCGGCGTTAACTCCGGTGTCGCGTTTGCGGCAGTGATTGGTCCGTTGGTCGAGGTACCGACGCTGATCGGGCTGGTGAACGTTTCCCTCTGGTTCCGCCGCCGCTATTTCAAGTCAATCGAAGCCGTAACGTCAGCAACTGCATGATCGCGTCATGCTTCGGTAAGACGAACTGATGGGCCGGGGCTATTTCGCTATCGCCAGTTTGCGCAGTAAGGCCAGGTTGCGCAAGTCGTCTTCGTAGTCTTCGCTCTTGGGAGTTTCAAGAAGCTTCGGGATTGAGCGGAATCGCTCGTCCTGCATGATGAACTTGAACGCGTCCTTACCGATCTCACCTTCGCCGATGTGGGTATGGCGGTCTATGCGCGAACCCAGCCCTTTGATTGAGTCGTTGAGATGGATCACCTTCAGGTGCTTGAGCCCGATGATCCGATCGAATTGGTCGATTGTCTGGTCGTAGGTTGCACGCGTCCGGATATCATAACCGGCGGCGAAGACGTGGCAGGTATCGAGGCAAACACTGACACGGCGCTGATCGTCGACACCGGCAATCATCTCGGCGATCTGCTCGAAGGTGTAACCCAGATGCGCTCCCTGGCCGGCGGTGACTTCCAGTGCAATTCGCGCTCTGCAGACAGCGGTTTGATCAATCGCGCGATTCAGCGACGCGATGATCTTCTTCATGCCGTATTCCGCTCCTTGATCGAGCGGCGACCCGGGATGCAACACGACATCGGGAATCCGCAGTTGTTCCGCGCGCTTGATCTCATCGACCAGCGCGGCAACCGACTTGCGATGCAAGTCCTCGCTTGGGGTGGCGAGATTGATCAGATATGCGGTATGAGAGATTACCGGTTCGATGCCGGCGGCAGACTGCGCGGCGATGAACTTCTCTGCTTCTGCATCCGTCGTCGGTCGCTGTTCCCAACGATTGTTGTTTTTGGTGAAAATCTGAATTGAAGTGCATCCGGTGTTGACGCCGTGCTCGATCGCATTATGCAGCCCGCCGGAGGTCGACATGTGCGCCCCAAGGAGGATTTGATCGGAGTTCTTGACCGCTTTGGCTGCGAAAGTCTTGCGAGTTGCCATAATAGCTATTTACGCATTCGACCGTGTGCTGAGCAACGAATTCTATGCCAAGATTCGATCACGGTCTGATTCGTTAGGGACGCGACATTGCCCGCGCCGTCCGAACCAGCGATAGCGTCGTTTGGCGACAAAGTCGTAGAGTGGATCACGCACGCGGCGCGGAATCAGCCGGAACACGCCGGTCACGCGCCAGATTCCGCCGAGCAACCACAGGGCGCGCAAGACGGCGGTTGACCGGGTCGTAAGCTGATCACGTTCAACCAACACCAGACTTTCGTGCAGATCCAGGCCTGCTATCGATTGCAGCAATGTGGCGGCGACCGGCGATTGGAGCGAGGCGAAATACAGTCGTTTGCGGCGGTCGGCGCGGAGCAGGAAATTCACCCAGGAGTTGCAGAGATTGCAGTAGCCGTCGAACATGATCAGGTGCTCGACCCCCGGGGGCAAATGCATCATCAGGGTTGCGCGCCGGTCATTGCTTGATCGAAACCATCAAGCCGTCGCGCAGCGGGATGATAACGCTCAAGGCATCCGGCAGCGCGTATGAGCTGCGGTTGAATTCCAGAATGCCGGCTGTGCCGGATGACGGCGGCTTCTCGTTAATGACGCGGTTAGACCATAACACGTTGTCGGTGATCATTACTCCACCCCGTCGCAGTTGCGGCCAAGCCAGTTCGAGGGCACGCGGGTATTGATGTTTATCCACATCGTTCAGGATGATGTCGAAAGGGCCCGCTGCTGTCGCCATCGCGTCCAGCGCATCGCTCTGATGCCACTCGATTCTGTCGCCGACGCCGGCGGCTTGAGCAAAAGTCTTTCCCCGGGCAATGTTGGCGGCATCGGTCTCGGTGCATTCAACTATGCTGCCATCCGCCATGGCGGTCGCGAACCAGACGGCCGAATAGCCGTAGCCGGAACCCATTTCAAACACGCGGCGGGCGTTGGTCAGGCGGACCATCTGCTGCAAGAAACGCCCTACCAATGGGCCGATGATCGGAAATTTGTGCTCACGGGCGTAGGCTTCCATGTCGGCGAGAACACTGTTGCGATCAGGAAGGAGCGATGATAGATAGGCTTCCAATTCGGGGCTATGAACGGTCACGTACAATCCTCCAGGTATTTGTCGGTCTTTAGTTCAATACGTCCAAGCGTCACCATCTATTGTACCGGCACTTGAACCGGGGGCGGTGAAGTGCTATCCTGCGTCAATGGACAAGACGGCGATCACCCGCATCATCAAGGAACGCGCCCGCGCTCTTGGATTCGCCTACTGCGGAATTGCGCGCGCCGAGTTGCTCGACTCCGAGGCTCCCCGCCTGGAACGATGGCTGCGGCTCGGTAAACACGGAAAGATGTCGTACATGGAGAAGCACTTTGATGAGCGCCTCGATCCGCGGAAACTGGTCGCGGGCGCTAAGTCGGTGGTTTGCCTCATTTACAACTACTACACCGACAGCGAACCTAGCGACCCAACCGCACCGAAGATTGCCAAGTACGCGCGCGGCAAGGATTATCATTGGGTGCTGCGCAAGCGGGCAAGACGACTTCTGGAAGAGATCCGACAGGAGGTGGGTGCAGTCGATGGAGAAGTTTTCGTCGACTCGGGCCCGGTCCTGGAGAAGGCCTGGGCGGCGCGTGCCGGACTCGGTTGGATCGGCAAAAACACGCTCCTCCTGGGGCCCGACTGCGGCAGTTTCTACTTCCTTGTCGAATTGATCGTCGACCTTGAGCTGGAATACGACAGGCCGATTCAGGAGCAATGCGCCGGCTGTCGCCGGTGTCTGGATGCCTGTCCGACCGGTGCGCTGGCTGAGCCATGGATTCTCGACGCGCGCCGATGCATCTCGTATTTCACCATCGAGTATCAGGGTGAATTGCCGACGGCGCTGCGCGGAAAATTCAACAATTGGATGTTCGGCTGTGATATCTGTCAGGACGTATGTCCATGGAATCGGCGGAGTCAGCCGCACGAGGAACCGTTGTTCGATGCTTCCCGGGAGTTGCTGGCGATGACGCGGGCTGATTGGCTGGCGCTGACGCGGCCGCAGTACAATCAACTTTTTAGAGACACGGCTGTGATGCGCCCGCGCTATCAAGGATTGCGGCGTAATATCCGCTTCCTGCTGAACGACACGTCGACCGGGGAACAATCGGCTGCCGGCGGTGTTGACAACGAATGATAAGTATGCAGACGACTCTGAGACAGATCGAAGAACGCCTTGCCGCACATCATCGGCGAGTCATCGGTAGCGACGGTTTCACGCCGGCGGCGGTGTTGATGCCGATCTTCGAGAAAGATGGCGAAGCGCACTTCCTGCTGACGCTGCGCACGCACAGCGTGGACACGCATAAGGGACAAATCTCGTTTCCGGGTGGTGCGCGTGAAGCCGGCGATCAGTCAATAAGTGAAACGGCGCTGCGCGAGACGTTCGAAGAAGTCGGCATTCGCCCTGCCGATACGCGCATCATCGGCGCCCTTGACGATATCGTTGCCATCAGCAATCATTTGGTGACGCCGATTGCCGCGACGATTCCCCATCCGTACGATTTCAAGATTAGCCGCGATGAGATTGAAGAACTCGTAGAGATTCCCCTGTCATTCTTCATGGACTTGCGCAATTGCCGCGTTGAGGAGCGTTCGCATCGCGGGCAATTGGTGCCGGTCTACTTCTACGAATATGGCCATCATACCGTCTGGGGTCTCACGGCCCATATCATCCGGGGTTTTCTCCATGTCTGCTTCGACATTCCTCATGAAGCAGCGATGCGGCTCTGAACTGCCCCCGGAAGACGAAGCCGTGGACTTGTGATCCACGGCTGCATCTCAGCGGTAACATCAGTCATTCGGATAGGTCTTCTGGCGGTACTTCTCGTACAACTGCTTATGCCGGTTATTCAGATCAACCTTTTTGCCATCAATGAAGGCGTGCGTCACGCGTTGTGAGATCGGATCGAGGATATCGCCCTCGGACACGATTAGGGTCGCCTTCTTGCCGACATCGAGCGACCCCAGCTCCTGGTCAACGCCGAGTATCTCCGCGGAAGTCAGTGTTAATGATCTGAGCGCGACATCAGGATCCAGACCGAAGGCCACCGCCTGCGCTGCCTGAAACGGCAGCGAGCGCGACGCCCAGGTGGCATAGCCATAAGAGAAACTGAACTTCACACCGGCGTCCTGGAGAAGTTTTGGTAGTTTGTAAGAAATGTCGTAGTCGTCGTCCTCGCGGAACGGCAGCAACTGCGTTCGCCCGAGCACGACCGGCACATTGTTTTCCTTGAGCAGGCCGGCGACGCGATACGCCTCGCGGCCGCCGGCGATGACGATGCGGATGTTCTGCTCCTTGGCGAAATACACGGCCTCTTCAATTTGGCGCACATCGTTGGCGTTGACGTAGACCGGCATCGTTCCGTCGAAGATTGGCATCATCGCCTCCCAACGCAGGTCAACCTCTTTCTGAGTTCCGGCCTTACGCGCCAGATAGTAAGCGCGGGCGGTCCGGAAAGACTCGCGTAGACGCTCACGGCTCTCCGCCATCTCTTTCTTCTGCTCCTCCGGCGTTCTCTCATTCCACCAGGCGGTAATGATCGCCGCCTGCGGCCAGTTCAATTGCAGGGCAGCATCCGGTTTTTCAACGCAGTCTTCCCGTGTCCAACCGTCCAGCTTCATCAGCGCGGCGCGCCCGCTGATCACGCCGCCTTCCGGCGCTACCAGTGCCAGTAGGATGCCGTTTGAGCGCACCGTCGGGATGATTTCCGAATCGGGATTGTAGGCGATTAGTGATTGCACTTCCGGATGGATCGGGCCAACCTCAGCATTGTCCTTGGTCGCCCTGATGGCGTCGATTTCGACCAGACCCAATCCGGAGGCGGCGTCAATCAGGCCCGGGTAAATGCGCCGGCCGGTAACATCGATCACTTCTGCGTTCGCAGGCACCGTCAGATTGGCACCGATTTGCGTTATCCGTCCCTGCTCGAAGAGCAGATCGGTATTCATCAAGATGCCATGACTGATGGTGTATAGATCGCCGCCCTTGAGCAGAATCGGATGATCCTGCTTCCTGCCGGGGACGTAAGGATTGGAAAACAGGCTGCCGCAGCCCAGCGCGAGCAGGAGGGCAATGAGTAGTGATTGCATTTTCACGGCTGAACCCTCCACACGTCGATCGCATCGTCACACCGCCACACTTTCTCCGGCCTTTTGTAGCCGTTCTCCTCTCCGCCTTTCTCGCCGCCGCCGGCTTTGAGCACCTTCTGGATCAGCGCGGCCCGTTCGGAGGCGATCTGCTCGCGCATTTGTTGGTCTTTTTCCAGCGAGAAGTAATTGCGCCCTTCGATCCACGTCTGCTCGACCTTGGCGTAGGTCGACACCGGGATGTTGTTCCAGATCACAAAGTCGGCGTCCTTACCTACCTTGATGCTGCCGACGCGATCATCGATCTTCAGTTGAATCGCGGGGTTGATCGTGACCATCTTAAGGGCGTCTTCCAGTGTCAGGTCGCCGTAGACCTTCACCGATTTTCCCGCTTCCTGATTGAGCCGGCGCGCCATTTCCGCGTCGTCCGAATTGATGCCGGTGACTACGCCCCGTTCATACATCAGCGCCGGGCTGTAGGCAATCGCCTCGTAGACTTCGAACTTGTAGGCCCACCAGTCGGCGAATGATCCAGCCGTCGCGCCGTGTTCACGCATTTCATCGGCCAGTTTGTACCCTTCGAGGATATGGGTGAAATTGTAGACCCGGAAACCAAACTGCTCCGCCAACCGCATCAGCATCAGGATTTCGGTGGCGACGTACGAATGGCAGTGGATGAACGTCCGCGAATTGACCACATCCGCAACCGACTCCAAGCGCAAATCGCGCCGCGGCGGTACAGCCTTTTGCTTGTCGGCACTCGACAGCGCGTTGTAGGCTTTCCAGGCCGCCTCATATTCCTGCGCCGCGGTGAATTCATCGCGCATGATCGTCTCGACGCCCATGCGCGTCTGCGGGTAGCGGCTTGTATATCTTTCTCCCCAGTTGCTTTGCTTAACGTTCTCACCGAGGGCAAACTTGATGGTCGGCGGCGCCACCATTTTCAGTCCTTCGGCATCCTGCCCCCAGCGGTGCTTAATCACTTGTGCCAGCGCGCCGATCGGATTGGCCGAGCCGTGCAGCAAGTGGGAAATCGTCACGCCACCAGCCAGGTGCCGGTAGATTGAAACATCCTCCGGATTGACGACATCGCTGATGCGGCACTCCGCCGTTATCGAATGCGACCCCTCATTGACGCCCCTGGAGATGGCGATATGCGAGTGTTCGTCGATGATGCCGGCGGTCAGGTGCTTGCCGGTTGCATCGATCACCCGGGTGCCGGCGGGCGCCGTAAGTCCCTTGCCGACAGCAGCGAACTTGCCGTTCGTCACCAGCACGTCCGTATTCTCCAGCACGCCGGCGGACTCGGAGGTCCACACGGTGGCATTGCGAATCAAGACGTTTTCTTGCGGCGGTTGCTCCGACAATCCGTAGGCGCGGTTCGGATAGGTCAGATGCGACACAATTGTCGTGTCAGGTTCCTCTTCCTTCCGATCGCCTTTGCGTGTCGTGTCTGCCTTCGCGTCGAACGGCGAAATCAGAGTCGCTTGCCAGGCTGCCAATCTGCCTGAAGGCAGCGCACAATCGCCGACGAAATCGTTTTCGGTACGCCGGCCGCTAAACCGGTACACTCCCGGCAGCGCTGCCGAGTCCAATTCGACCGTAAACTGCAGGAGATTGCCGTCGGTCGAGAGGTTGTTGGCCACTTTATCTT